>LIUI01000127.1 GCA_001462235.1 Fibrobacteria bacterium GUT307 | reverse complement strand
TTTCTATATTTGTAAATTGAAAATGAGGTTTATTTAGAATATTTTTGCTCTATGTAATAGACGATTTGTGCTAATGACAAAATATCAACCATATCTGATTTGTTATCTGGCGATATAATTCGTGTACTCAATTCTAAATGTTTCAATTTGAGGTTATTGAGAAAGATAATGAACCAGCTTTTATCGTTTTCACTCATTTGGAAAATTTTATTATTTTTTGTCTCTGCAAAGATTAATCCTTGGAGAATAACCAAAGAAAAATATTCGTTTGCTAAAAATATAAATTCTTTATCATCATCATCGCTTTCTGGTTCGCTAGCATGAAACGGCTCTTTTTTTAATATAGTAGGCCACCAAAAATATCTTGATGTACTTTCTGAGTTATTTTGCATCAAGTACTCCAGAAAATCGATTGTCAATCATATATTTAGCGGCTTCTTTAAATGCGGGTGCTAATTTTTCAACCGTGTCAACAGCTTCGTTTGCAGGAAGAAGTCTTAAACGACCGTTTTCCATTCTTTTAGTGAACCTTGCAGTTTTTTCTGCCATAATTACTCCATGTTTGAGGCTTATTTGAGCATAAAATAGTAAAAAATATATTTAAAATAAATTTTTATCAATTTTAAGCCTGAGGGCAAGACTTGTTTGCGAAAAGCAAGCAAAAGCAATGGGGTAAAAGCCTGTGATAAAAAGTGGAATTTTAACGATGGGAAATGGAATTGAGCGGTTCTGATATTTTTGAGATGAAAAGCCATGATGCGATTGAGGATTTTGTGTGAGATTTATTTTTCCTTGTTAGTTTTTCAGCGTTTACTATATTATCCAGCAGAGGTATTTTATGCAAGCAAAAGATTCTGCAAAAATAACGTATTTGGCGGAGCCGCAGATATTGACTGTCAGTGTATTAAAAAGCGCTGCTATGAGTATTCTGCAAGAATTGGAAAAATTGAAACTTATCAGCTTGAGTAAGCCTGTCAAAAAGAATGCCAGCAAGCAAACCGTTTCCTTTGGAATGTGGAAAGACAGGAATGATATTGAAAACGCTAGTGAGTATGTTCGTAACTTGCGAAAAGGAAGGAAATTTTGATTGTAGATACCGATGTTTTAGTGTGGTTTTATAGAGGTTATGAAAGTGCTAAAAAAACTGTACTAAGTGCAGTTCCTTTTAAAGTTTCTGCTATAACTTATATTGAGTTGCTTGAAGGAATACGGGATAAGGAAGAACTTAACAAGTTGAAAAAGGATTTTTCGGAGTGGGGAGTTGAGATATTGCAAATAAGTGAAAACATATCTTTAAAAGCGATAGCTTTGGTTGAGAAGTATAAACTTAGCCATAATCTGGAGCTCGCAGATTCTTTGATTGCAGCAACAGCTTTGGAGAATAATGAAATTTTGCTAACCGGAAACTTTAAACATTATGGCTATATCAAAAATTTGAATGTAAACAAATTTCTGCTTCTTTAAATAAAATGGCAACGATACTCCAAACGCTCAAAAAAATTCTATTCCAAAAGCGGATTCTGATTTTTACAATACGATAAAAACGACAAATATGCACAAATGATTAGGTTGTTGTAGATGGGAGGTAAAAAACCATCAATTTCCTAGTCATAGGATCCTCCTAAAAATTGTGAGACTAGCGTAAATATAGTAAATTCTCCCTTGACAAAGTGTTTCAAAAAATTTTAAGCAGCACGGGCAAACATTCAATTAGGGATAAAATTCTCGATATTTTTGAGATGAAAAGCCATGATGCGATTGAGTATTTTGTGTGAGGGGAGCAGAGACTTTTGCTACAAAGCTCCAATCTCACGACGAGAAAGCCCAGTATAACGCATAATTTTATCCATTGCTTCACCATCGGCTTTCATAGCCTTAGCAAATCGGCTCGCACATTTCTTCTCGACTTCTGCAGTCTTTTTATCCCAAGCCTTGTCCCAAGTATCATCCCAACTTGCTTCCACCAGCTTTTTGAGCGTCATATCTACCTCCATAAATTCCTCATGTTTCCCATAAAGCTCACTATATATAAATGATAACTTACGGAGAAGCATTGCCATGTCTCTCTCCGTAATATAGTTATTTTGGTTGCATCTTTTCAACGTTTTGTCTATCTCAATTATATAACTCTCTAATTTTTTAGACAACGCCTTCTTTTTCTCAGAGTTAGAGCCTTTTTTCTCCAACTCACTACGTATCTTCAGTATGTAAAAAGGCAACAACAGAGCCATACCCTCAAGCTCGGATACGCTGTGCTGCAATACTTTAAATGTAGGCACTTTGTATACAATGGTTTTATTGTTCGGAAACCTTATCTTTACAGACACAATGTCTTTCGTTTTGCTTGATTCCCAATAAATCACCACCGGCGAAGGCATATCGGTTTGCATGAAAGAACCGTCATCGGAGACTCTTTTCTTGTCAAACGCCGCATACATACTGTAATTGAATATTCGCAGTATCATTTCTATGTCGTCGCTTATTTGGGCTTCTATGAGAAATGTATCTGTGCCGCCATCTTTGTGACGCAAGGTTATTATTATATCCGATACGATTTTTTCCAGTTTCCCTGATTTTGGATGTTCTTTCACGAATTCTGTTGGCTCAATTTTTACGGACGTGTCTAACGGGTAATTCTTTTTGTAAATCCCGTTTATCAAATGCACTACGGCAGACGAGCTTGCATCCTTGATTATACTCTTGAACATTAAGTCAAAAAGTTGTGCTGTTCTTCTAGACATATAGAAGTCTCCCTAATTATTGGCTTTATTTTTAGGGCGACGTAAAATGCAGAATATAATATTCCCTAAAGATTTGAGGAATATAGAAAAAGTCACTACTATGTTCACCTATTTATTACGATTTCCGATAAATAGAATGGAACTTTATTTCTTATATACAGTAAACTTTCCCGCAGCATTCTATGGCAAAATCTACTTCACAACTTTTCTTATGCCGTTCACCTCTATTTCCACCTTGGAAAATCGCTCCTTGTCAACTTCACCGCTAATCTCTACCGTATCATTTTCGCCAACGGAAAGCTCTCCCCACAGCTTGTCGTCAATTCCTGTAAAACCACCAATTTCCTAGTCATAGGATCCTCCTAAAAATTGTGAAGCTAGTGTAAATATAGTAAATTTTCCCTTGACAAAGTGTTTCTATTCTCGATATTTTTGAGATGAAAAGCCATGATGCGATTGAGTATTTTGTGTGAAGAAGGTTCCAGAGCAGCGGCGCGTTATTTTAACTGTACAACAAGCCAGAGCATTGTGAGAATTTTTTGATGCGATTAATGCCAGTGACGAGGAAGTTCCCGAAACATTTGAGCGTGTGAAATTTTCACGAGAAATTGACATATGAGTTGTTATGTTAGAGAAAGCGGCCAGTTCATTGTGTCAAAAATTGACTTTTTGAAAGGCGTGGCGTTAAAAAGCTATTCGCCCTCTTGGAATTCGGTGTGCCTTTAGCCGAGGTTAAGCGGAAAAGTGCAAGGCAAGCCTTGCACAGATATTTACTCTTCCTTCACCAAAAAAGTGTATGTTCCTTGCGTGCTCTGTTTTTGCGTAATTTTGATCAAATAAGTTGCGCCGGAAGTTGATGGGTTATATACTACAGTTGCCACCTTTCATCGGTGTCGCTTTGCATAATCGGAATGCCTCTTTCAATATCCAGCACTCGCACTTGCAAACGACGCATAGCACCGGAACCGGCTATGCCTATAATAACAATCACCTTTGCACCTGCAGCATTGCCAATTCTTACCATTTCAGCATCACTCACAGCACCGGATGCCTGACGTGTCTGTTCCGCTTCAACAAGTGCAGTATTTTGCCTATCGACAACGCCTATTCCTTTCCGAATAAATTCAGCGGTCAGGTTATCGACAATAGCCTCTACCATAGTATTGCTGGGCGAATTGTTATATAGCCACACAACCGCCTCGCTAGGAAGAACCTTCTGTATTTCTTCACTCGCAAAAGTTGTAGCCTTATCCACCGGCTGCCGGGTATCCTCTTGTTCACTAGCTGCAATCTTTGCTTTATCATCTAAATTTCTCCTCAATCGAGCAATAACCAGTTGAGCTCTGGGATTTCCAGTATCATCATAAATTTTCTGCATAATGCCTAGTGCTGCTTCCGTATCGCCAAGAGCCTCATAGAGAATAGATGCGTTCTCAGCAGCTGCCGGGCTTTTATACCGTTCATAAATTCCAAGATAGGCTTCAAGAGCAAGTTTGTAATTTTGCACTTTCACATGAGCGAGGGCCTCTTTCATTTCCATTTTTATACCATCAATTCCCGTCTTATCTTCTGCAAATATTCGTTGTTCTCTGCTTTTATAGGGGGCAATATCCTGGCCAATAAGAGCGATCTGAGAAGTAAGAGCCTCCCTCAAAAGCCCTTCCGCAGAAGGATAGCCGTCTCCACTCGAAGCACTGCGAGCTCCTTTTCTGGAAATCGGTCCTATAAGCCTTCCGTCTCTAGCCATTTTAAGGGAGTAGCTAAACTCAACTTCCACTTTCGTGTAATAAGTGGTAGTTGGAGGATAATATCGCCCTTTCTTGTCTGTCCACCCCGCTGTTGTTTTGGTGTCGTTTTCAACAACGGCTCGCGTTATTCGCCCAATAAACATGGCATCCACATAGTTTTCAACACTTTGATTGCTTTTTTGAAGACGCTGTATTTCCGAGGCATCTACCAAAGTAAAACGATTCGTTTCACGGACTCTGTCGGCTACTGCCGAAGTGGCATACGAAGCCAAACCGCTATATGAAGAATTATCCTAAATTCCCTAAAAAAT
>LIUI01000126.1:618-32331 GCA_001462235.1 Fibrobacteria bacterium GUT307 | reverse complement strand
CTATATGTCTAGAAGAACAGCGCATTAGCTAACCTTCCAATAATGCGTATCCAGCAAGTAGGCTAGCAGTTCTTTGCCTTCTGTGTTTTGCGAAAGTTCTTCCACTAGCGGCAAATAACGGCGCATTCTTTCGTTTTGCTTTTGCCCCAAAAATCTGCGTTCCCTGTCTAGTTTTGCTTCTGCTCTTTGGCGGATGCGGCTTGCCAGTTCGTCTTCGTTTATGGGGGGCATTTTTATAAAGTTTATGCCAAAATCTGCGGCGGTTTTTTGGAGTTCAATTTCTTCTACGGGGGTAATCAAGGAAATTGCAAGCCCGCTCCTGCCCGCCCTTGCCGTGCGTCCGCTCCTGTGAACATACACTTCGTGGTCTCCGGGATGGTCATAAACTATTACGTGCGTAACATGGCTTACATCTATGCCACGTGCGGCAACATCCGTGCATATCAAAAGTTTCAAAGTGTTTTGCCTAAATTCACCCAAAACCTTTTCACGCTCGGATTGGGAAATATCGCCAGAAAGGGCTTTTACGGGAAAACCGTAGTCTCGCAAAACCTGCTCTAAATAGGCTATGTCTTTTTTTGTATTGCAAAAAATCATGCAGCTTTCCGGATTTTCCCATTCTAAGATTTTTATTAGCAAGGAATCTTTGCCCATAGCATCGGAAGCGTAGTAGCGGTGCTCCAAATTCTTTGCTATAACTTGGTCGTAAGAAAGCGATAGAAAATCTGCGTTTGGGCGTTGGAATTCCCTAGCCAAACTTTTTACGGTTTGAGGAATTGTTGCACTGAACATGGTGCAGGAAATTTGCTTGGGCAGGTAGCGGCGAATACGCTGCATATCGGGATAAAAACCCATGCCCAGCATTTCGTCTGCCTCGTCCATAACCAAATCCCTGATGCTTCCAAAATCTATGTTGCCCCTTTGAGCGTGGTCAAGAAGGCGTCCCGGCGTTGCTACTATTACGTGCACCCCGGTTCTCAGAGCGTGTATCTGGCTATCAAAGCCAACACCTCCAAAAATTGCGCAAGAGCGAATGCCAAGGTTTTTTGAAAGTTTTTCTGCTTCGCCGTGAACCTGCAATGCAAGCTCTCTGGTGGGAACCAAAATAAGCGTTTGCGGAAAAACGTGCTCCGGAACAATTACTTGCAAAAGAGGCAGCAAAAACGCTCCTGTTTTCCCGGAACCGGTTTTTGACTGTATTAGCATATCCCTGCCTTGTAGCATATAGGGTATGGTCTTTTTTTGCACAGGCATAAGCTCGCCCCAACCGAGTTCCTTAACGGTTTCTTGCAAAGCAGGTGGCAAATCCAGAACGGAATAATCGGGCAGCTTGTTTTGCGGCTCTTTTATTTTGGAGGGGGTGCTAAAGGGCGATTCGTTGCCCGCATCATTCGTCTCATTAGTATCACTCATATCATTCCATGTCCATTTCAATGGACTCGTCTCGTGTTGCTCCAACGGAGATTATTCCGATTTTTACGCCGGCTAGTTCGGATATTCTGTTTAGGTATTTTTGGGCGTTTTGGGGCAAGTCGCTCCATGAGCGGCACTTGGAGGTGGAAGATTCCCAACCCGGCAGAGTCTCGTAAACGGGTTCGCAAAGAGCTACCTGTGCAAGGCGGTTGGGGAAACGCGGGACTTCTTTGCCTTCTAATTTGTAATTGATGCAAACCTTGATTTCTTTGAAAGTATCCAGCACGTCTAGCTTGGTTATTGCAAGATGAGTTAGGCCGTTTACGGCTGCAGCCTTGCGAACAACGGGGGCATCAAACCAGCCGCAACGCCTAGGCCTGCCGGTGGTGGCTCCGTATTCTCCGCCAATTTCACGGAGTTTATCGCCTATTTCGTTTTGAAGTTCTGTTGGGAAAGGGCCATTGCCCACCCTTGTGGTGTAGGCTTTTACAACTCCTATCACTTGGTCTATGGCAGTTGGCCCCACGCCGGAGCCACAGCTAGCAGAGCCGGCTACCGTGTTTGAAGAGGTTACAAAAGGATAGGTTCCGTGGTCAACATCTAAAATTGTTCCCTGCGCACCCTCAAAAATCACCTGCTTTTTGGCTTTTAAGCTATCAAATAAATAAGAAACCGTGTCGCAGATATAAGGTTTTAATTGTTTGCCCAGTTCCAAATACTCTTCTATAACAGGTTCCGGGTCTATAGGTTCGGCATCGTACATCTTTTTGAATTCTTCGTTCCTGAATGCCGCTATAGCCTTTATGCAAGGCCTTAGCTGCTGCTCATCCAGCAGGTCTCCAACCCTAACCCCGTGCCTGTTCACTTTGTCGCTGTAGCAGGGGCCAATGCCTCGCCCTGTGGTTCCAATAGCAGACTTGCCTGCCCTGGCTTCTTTGAGTTTGTCTCCAACTATGTGCCAAGGCAACACTACATGGGCGTTTTCTGCTATTAAAACGCGGTTATCCACTGAAATTCCCTTGCCTGCAAGGTCTTTTATCTCTAAAATTGCCTGTTTTGGGTCAAAAACAACGCCGTTGCCTATTATGCAAATCTTGTTTGGGTGCATGATTCCGCTTGGGATTAGGTGGAAAATAAACTCCTTGCCCTCTGCCTTTACCGTATGCCCTGCATTGGCGCCGCCCTGAAACCTAACTATTATATCTGCATATAACGTCAAAAAATCAACGATTTTGGCCTTGCCTTCATCGCCCCATTGCGAACCTATTACAACTCTATTTGGCATAAGATGCGAAAATACAAAAAAAATCTACCGCTTTTCGTTTTTTTTTTGTATTTTATGGTAAGATGCAAAAGGGTTATTCTATGCAAAAATACTTATTTAGCGGTCTGCTGGCCGCTTCTGCACTTGTTTTATCTCTAGTTTCTTGTGGAGGTGCCCCCTCCGAACAAGCCAATTGGCGAGATAAAGAAATAGTCACCTCCTTCAGAGCCAAAGGCATTGACGGCTACCGCTTTGACAACGCCCAAGCCGAGGGTGCAGACTTTCAGAATGCTACGGGCGTTAGCCCTGTATTCAAAAAGGCAGAACTCAGCAACGCAAAGTTCCAAAACGCCATGCTAGAAACGCCTGATTTCTCTGGCGCAAACCTTGCGGGTGCAAATTTTGCAAGCTCGGATATGCGAGGCGTCGATTTTTCCGATGCTAACCTTGAGGGTGCCAACCTCTATAGGGCAACTCTTTTGAACAGCGAGAGTTCCATAAGGTCAACAAATTTTTCTGGGGCTTCGCTCATGAACGCAAACCTCTCTTCTATGAAAGTATCCGAGGGTCTTAGCTTTAAAAATACAGACCTTACCGGTGCAAAAATCATGGGAGTGGACTTAACCGAGGCAGATTTTAGCGGAGTTGTAGCTCAAAAAACTGATTTTTCGGGTTCTGAGCTTGCAGGTTCCAGCTTTAAAGGTGCGCAGGTTACGGGTGCAAATTTCTCTAAATGCAATTTGACCAATGCCAACTTTGTGGACGTAGATTTGAGCAATTCAAACTTTACCGGTGCCGGTTTGCAAAGGGTGGATTTTTCTGGAGCATCTTTTGGCAACGCTAATTTCACAAACGCAGACTTTTCGCTTACATCCTTTAGCAAAGTGGATTTAAAAAGAACAAAACTTCAAAAAGCAACCTTTGCACAAGCTACAATATCAGACATGGATTTTAATGGAATGAGTATAGTAAGTGTTAAGTTTGATAAAAGTTCTGTTAGTGGCAGCACTTTTATAAAAACCAAAATGCCCGGGGCAAGCTTCTTTGATGCTTCCGTTGATAAATGCGATTTTGTGAGCACAGATTTAAAATCCGCCGTTTTTGACGGAACAGACATGAAACGTACCCAGTTTACAAAATCCGATTTAACAAAAGCAGATTTTTCAAATTCCACTTTAGACAGAGTTTTATTTAACGAAGCCTCTATGGTTGGAGCAAAATTTGAGGGTGCAAAACTCAAGGAAGTTATCTTTGCAGATGCCGATGTTCAAAACGCTAGTTTCAATGCAGATACCAAAATGGAAAAAGTAGATTTCTCAGGTGCAAATCTATCTCGCTCCAGAGGCATGGAAACTTTGCGGCAAGTAGAAGGAGTTTTTTATGATAACAGAACACGTTTCCCAGAAAGTTTTAACCCATCAAAAGTTGGTTTTGTAAATCGTGATGGCGGCGGCGGTTCAGCTCGTTCTTCCAGAAGGGATGCCGATGAAGCTCCGGATATGGATGAGCCACCACCTACTGTAAAAAAGAAGCCCGCCGCCGAACCTGGTGCTAAAAAACCTAGGGCGCCTAGAAAGAAAAAGTAGAACATAATGCTTTTTTGCGTAGTGCTGTTAGCGGTTTTTGCAAATGCAGCCGCAAACGTTTCTCCTTGGAAACTGCAAATAAAAGGTGCCAAGGTTTACAGTGAGAATTTCTTAACAGAGCAACTTGATTTGCCAGAGAAAATAGGTGTAATTTCATCTGAGCGGCGCAATTTTATAATTAGGCTGGCAAAGGTAAATTTAGACGATTTTTACCATAATAACGGTTATTTTAGCGTGGACATTTCGCTTTCTTTAAGTGAAGAGTTAGTTGATTCCGTTTTGGTGGAAAATTACACATTTTACATATACGAGGGCGAAAGATACAAGTTTGGATATGCAAATATGGAACTTGTGGAATGCCCCGATACTCTTATAGGAGTGGATAAATTTTCTGTTCCAAAAGGACTTTTTTATGACCCGGAACATATAAGCAATGACCAAAAAGCAATCAGAGATGTTTACCAAAGAAACGGTTACCTGCATATAAGCATAGAACACAGGGAAATTATAGATACAACGGATAAAAAAGTAAATGTTTATTATAGAGTAAGCCCGGGACCGCAAGTTCGCATGGGGAATTTCAAAAGCAAGAGCTTTAAATCCGGCATATTGCCCGGGCAAACCGAGCCGGAAGAAGGGCTTTCCGATACAGAATGGCTAAGCAAATTATGGGAAATTCCACAAGATTCCATAGTTGACGAAAGGTATTTCTTTTCGTTCAGGGCAAAATTATTCTCAACGCAGTTATTTTCGCAGGTTAGGCTAGAAGATACCTTGCAGGAAAATGGTCTTTCTGATATAACATTAACCGTTTACGAAAGAGTCCCCGGTGAAGCGAATTACAGCTTCTTTTTTGAGCAACTCTATGGTTTTGGAATTTCGCTTTCTTCTCTGCACAGAAATTTGGCAGGTTCTTTTCACGAGGCGGGGCTTGGTGCCATGCTTGCGGAAAATCGTCAAGAATTGTCCTTGAGTTATGCTCATCCGTTGCTATTTGGAACCAGCGTATCTTGGATACCAACGGCTATAAGGTTGGAAGAAAAAATATTTTTGAATCACGAAAAATTGCCGAACCCTACCAATCCCAATGTTCTTGTTGAAAGATGGGAAGTGCTAAACAGAGCCAGTTTGTTATTTGGGCTTTCTAATCGCATTCGTTCTAGGAATATGCTTGATTTCAAGTTTTTGAGATTACCGGAAGAAGATTATTTTAAGATAAAGGGCGAATTGGGATTGATTTTTGATTTTACCGATAATAGTTATGACCCTACTTTTGGCATTAGATTAACTCCGAGTGTTGGCGCAGGCGGAGAATTGGAAAATGAATCTTTTAAGAATTTCAGTTTGGAGCATGGATTTCTTTACGTAGATGCATCCGCTTTTGTTTATGTTCCCATATTAAAACGTTTATTGAGTGCATTTGCCTTTAGCTACGGAAATGTTTTTAATAATACCGCAGAAGATGATGCCCAAACATTTTACCAAGGCGGCGGGCGAAACTTGCGAGGCTATAGATTCAGGAGCGTGTTCCCATACAAAACAGAAAACGATTCGCTTATAGGAGGGCGTTCTCCGCAATATTTTAGAATAAATGAAGAACTTAGGTTAATTCCGCCTTGGTCTTCACTCAGAAGTTTTCAGGTTGTGCAATTTTTGGACTGGGCACGCATAAGTGATTCGGATGAATCTTTTAACAGGGCACAGGAAATGTCGGTTGGCCTTGGTTTGCGTTATAAATGGCAATTCCTCACATTCCGGCTGGATTATGCCATGAAAACAGATTTTAATGATTTTAAGCCGGATAAATTCAAATTCTCACACATAGTTTTTGATTTATCGCAGGCAATATAGTTTTCTAGATTTTTAGTGTGTATAACTTAAAAATTACCGGGCTGGCAACTCAGCGAGATACCCAGTCACTCGTGAAAACTTTGCTAAAAGTGCCCGGGCTTACCCCGGAGCAGGTATCTAATGGATTAAGAGTTCCGCCTTTTAATGTGCTTTCTATGGAAAAAGAAGATCAAGTGGAAAAAATAAAAAGCATGCTTGAAAAATTCGGAGCTAAATGCCAAATAGAAAAAATTGGGGCAAAAGACACATATAGAGAACCATTTAACAGAAACTACGATCAAACAAAATCTCTTGTTATTGCAAAAAAATTTAGAATTAGATGGCGTTTTTGGGTGATAGTATTCATAATTACGGCTATTATGGCTTTACCAACCATTTATTTTTCCAAAAACAGCGGAAAGGGTCCAAAACCTAACAAACAGCAAACAGCAAACACTCCTAAACAATCTTCAAAGCCTACTGCAAAGCCTACCGCAAAAGCTACGGCAAAAATCAACGATGAATTAAAAAAAGACCTGGTTAAAAACCCTTACAACGCAAGCGCATGGAAAACCCTCTCGGAAAATCTTGAAAAAGTAGGTGATACCGCAGCCGCCCGCGTAGCAAACGAATCTTACGAAAGAGCCATGAAAGCACAGTTGGTGCTTGCCAGTTTAGCAAAAACCTTTGGCAACAATGTTAGAGTGGAAATTGCAGAAGATGCCGTATATTACCGCACAAGCAAGGATTTAACCGATGCGGAATTTCACGAAGAAGCCGCAAAATTAAGGGATTCCTTGAATACCAAATACCCTGGGAAAACTTTGATTATTGAAAACTACACCGCAGACAATAGGCTTCAAAGCGTTAGGCTAAAAAGCGTAAATTAACCCAAAGAAAAAGATTCGCCTAAATAAATTCTCTTTGCTTCTTCGTCGTTTGCTAAGAATTGGGAAGTGCCTTCTGTCAATACCTCGCTTTTATACATAACGTAGGCACGGTCTGTTATTGAGAGTGTTTCTCTAACATTGTGGTCTGTTATCAGAATGCCCATACCCTTGGCTCTTAGCGAGCTTATTATAGATTTAATATCGTCCACGGCTATGGGGTCTATGCCTGCAAAAGGTTCATCTAGCAAGAGAAAGCCCGGTTCGCTGGCAAGGGCGCGAGCTATTTCCAAACGCCTGCGTTCACCGCCAGAACAACTATGCGAAATAGTTTTTCTTATATGGGTTATCTTAAATTCTTCTAACAACTGTTCCAATCTCTCTTTGCGTTGTTTGCGGTTTAATTTCAATGTTTCCAGAATTGCCATTATATTGCTCTCAACTGAGAGCTTGCGGAAAATGGAAGCCTCTTGTGGCAGGTAGCCAAGCCCCAGTTTTGCACGGCTGTGCATAGGCAAAAAACTTATGTCTTTGGAATCCAAAAATACATGCCCCCTGTCTGGTTTTACAAGCCCCACTATCATGTAGAAAGATGTTGTTTTGCCGGCCCCGTTGGGGCCTAAAAGACCTACTATTTCGCCTCTGGAAACGCTAAGGGAAACATCCCTTACCACGGTTCTTCCGCCATAGCTTTTGCAAATTTTTGCCGTATGTATGGTGCTTACTGGAGTGAGCATAGAGTTTCCGCCACCGCGCTTCCCATTTCTTCTGTGCCTGCTTTTTTGCAACCATCAACCCAAATATCGCCGGTGCGAATGCCTTTTGATATAACCTGCTCTACAGCCTGCTCTATTGCCTTAGCTACCTCTTCTTCTTTGAAGGTGTAACGGAGCATGAGGGCAGCAGAGAGTATTTGCGCTATGGGGTTTGCAATGCCTTTGCCTGCTATATCCGGCGCGGAGCCGCCTGCAGGTTCGTAAAGCCCAAAGGAACCTTCTGCTATGCTTGCGCTGGGCAAAAGCCCCATTGAGCCTGTTAGCATGGCACATTCGTCGCTTAAAATATCTCCGAATAAATTTGGGCAAAGCATTACATCAAAATCACGGGGGCGTTTGATTAACTGCATTGCAGCATTATCCACATAGATATGCTCCAATTCAACTTCAGGGTATTCCTTTGCTATTTCTTTTACAATTTCACGCCAAAAAACGCTTGTGGTTAAAACATTGGCTTTATCTACGCTGGCAAGTTTTTTGCCGCGGAGTTTAGCTGCTTCAAAGGCGAATTTAGCTATGCGTTCCACCTCTTTTTTGGTATAGACCATTGTGTCAAAGCCTCTTTCGCTTTCTCCTGTGCCATCTCTACCCTTTGGCTGCCCAAAATAAACATCGCCTGTAAGCTCCCTTACGCATAAAATATCAAAGCCGTTGCCAACAATATCTGCTCTTAGCGGGCACGCAGAAACAAGTGCCTTATATACCCTTGCAGGGCGCAGGTTGCAGTAAAGTTTAAAATGCTTGCGGAGTGGCAAAAGCGCGCCTCTTTCCGGTTGAAGCTCCGGTGGCAAATTTTCCCATTTTGGGCCCCCAACAGAGCCAAAAAGGACGGCTTGCGCAGCCTCTGCCGTTTTAATGGTACTTTCTGGCAGGGGGTGTTTGTGCAGGTCGTAGGCTGCGCCACCTACCGGTGCGTATTCCAAATTCAAGGAAAATCCAAATTTTTTGCCGGCGGCTTCAAGGACTTTTACAGCCTCCTTCATCACCTCGGGACCAATGCCATCTCCCGGCAAAACAGCAATTGAAAATTGTTTCATGAATGAAACTTAGAAAATCCTGTTGCTGCCAATCTTGCCGCTTCGTCAAAATCACCATATAGAACCTGCTCATCAATTTTATCTATGAGGGTTTGGGTTTCCTTTTTCCAATAGGCTTTTTTCAGGGCGTCAATGGCATCGTTTATGGACCTTTCGTCGTAGTCCACGCAAGCCTTGCATATAATTTGCAGTTGTTCATGCAAAAAGTTCAGATCTTCGTCAATAACGGCAACTACAGTCCTTTGGGATTCAATTTTTGCCTTTATGCGGAGCACTTCGTCTATCAAAGCCTGAGTTTGTGCCTTTATAACTATCCTATTTTGCTCCTTGCCGGCTTTTTCCAGGGTGAATGCAAGTTTTGAAGCGGCAGATTCCCCTATATTTATAAGCGCGCTTTTTATAGCGTGCACGCTAACCGAGAACAAGCTCAGATCTTCCCCTGTTGTTTCATCTATTTTTGCCAAGGTATCTTCCAATATAGGCAAAATTTTTCTGACATCCAAAAGGAAAACCGTGTACAAGGCAGGGTCGGATTTATATTTGTTGCGTAAAGCAGCTTCTCCCATTTCTTGTTTCTGTTTTTGAGCCGCCGCTATTACCTCAGGGGTTTGTTTATCGCGAATTAGCTTGTTCAAAACCGAATTGAGCTGGCGAATATCTATGGGTTTTGATATAAATTCATCAAAGCCGCTTTCTAAGAAAAGTTTTAATTGGCCTGCCACAGCATTAGCCGTAAGAGCTACAATTGGCTTTTCGTAGCCTAAATCCCTTATGATTTTTGTAGCTTCCATACCGTCCATTTTGGGCATCATGTGGTCCATAAATATAACATCATATATCATTCCTGCTCTGATTTTATCAATGGCCTCAAATCCGCTGGTGGCAACATCTATGGACAAACCGTAAGAAGCCATTAAACCTCTGGCTACATACAGATTAGACTCAACATCATCTACAATCAAAATTTTACCATAAGGCATATATTCACGCATCACTCTTGCCTTTTTCATTTTAGAAGAAATGCGGAAATTCTGCAAATTATCCACTAGTTCTTTGCCTAAAACTTCTGTGCTTACTTTCTTTTGCGGCAAACGCACGGTAAATGTTGTTCCCTTGGCAAGTTCGCTATCTACGGAAATTGTGCCGTTCATCAATTTTACCAAACGCCACGTGATGTTCATGCCAAGCCCTGTGCCTTCTATAGTGCGGTTGGCTTCTAAATTAAAACGGGAATATTCTGAGGTGAATAGCGTATCTATTTGTTCTTCCGTCATGCCTTGGCCGGTATCTGATACACGGAAAACAAGGATTGTGTATCTCTCTTCTACATTTCCCGTTTCTGTATAGACAAATAATTTTACGCTACCCTCTTCCGTGTATTTGTAGGCATTGGATAACAAGTTATTCAAAATCTGTTTTATGCGAAGTTCGTCTCCAAACAATTCGGCAGGAGTGTTTTCTTCTACTCTGAGTTCAAATTCTATAGGCCTGCTGTTACGCATCATGTTCAAGTGCACGGTATCGTTTATAAGGCTGGCTACCTCGTATTTTGTGGGGTTGAGTTCCATTTTGTCTGCTTCTATCCTAGACAGGTCCAGAATATCGTTTATTATGCCTATCAGTAAATCGCCGGAATTGTAAATTTCGCTGAATGCCTCTTTTATGTGCGGGTCAAGGGATTCGTCTTGCAGTTGAATTTCGGTCATGCCCAAAATTGCGTTCATTGGAGTGCGTATTTCGTGGCTCATTGTTGCAAGGAATTTGCTCTTTGCTTTATTGCTAGCCTCGGCAATCTCGGCTTTGCGCATTTTTTCTATAGCGGCTTTGATTTCACGCAAATCGCGTGTATATCCCACAACCATAAAATCGTTTTTATATTTAACGCGTATCAGCACAATCTCACACGGCAATTCCTCGCCGTCTAGCTTTTGGTGCATCCATTCTTCTAAGCGGCAATAGCCTTCTTCAAATGTTTTATTTATGTATTCTGCCATCTTCTCTTTTGAAGGCCGCCCATCCGGCTGATACTCCGGAGAAAATTCAAAGAATCTGTCTATATATTCCGCTTTGCTGGATACGCCAAATAACCTAACCGCTTCTTGGTTGGTATCTATATTTTGAATTCTTTTGTTCCAAAGATTCAAGGCAAGGGGAGTAGCGTCAAGCATAGTTTGAACAAGCTCATCGGTTTGAACTTTTGCATTTATAACCCGCAACAATACAAAACTTAGCACTGCCGCTAATAGAAGGCCAAGGCCGGAGAGAACTTTTAACATATTTATCAAATTTTTATTGTATTCGGCTTCGGGCGTTAAAACCGCCATATACCAGCCGCTTTTTTCAAATTTTCTAACAAAGAGCACAGAAGGCTTGCCTAAATAATCAGTTGCCCTGTACCCGGAAATTTCTACTCCCGCCCTCACTGCTGCTTCAAGAGCAACGCCATCGTTCATGCTTTTCAAATCTCTGCCTAAATAATCAGGGCTAGGATGAGCAATCACTTTAAAATTTCTATCCAGCAATATTCCATAGCTCCCTTCGTAAATGTAAGTTTCAACGGCATATTTGCCAATCCGGTCTAGTTTTACATCTACGCCTACTACGCCAAGAGGATTTTTTTTATTATCAAATATTAGGCACGAATAGGTTATAACCGGCTGGCCGGAACCTAAACTGATATAAGGTTCCGTAACGGCTATTTTTCCGTTTGCAGCGAGTGCCGCAATATACCACGGACGTTCTGTTATAACATAACCCTCCGGTATGGGCCGGGCTTTGCCATCTATATCTCCAAAATCATCAAAATAACCGTAAAGACCGTCAAAACCAGACATAAGCCCGCTATTGGAAAACAATTCGGCAATTCTGGCAAAGTGGTTCTGCAATTCCTCTGCTGTAGCTCCGTTTACCCTCATGGAGCGTATAGTATTCGAAACACCAAGCAACAGGGTTTTAGGTTCTTGCAGGTCTGTTTCTATTTTTGTTTGCGTATTCAAAAAGGCATCTTCGGCATTTCTTTTTAGGTGCCTTTTTTCAATTCCGCTAACATACCAATAACTGGAAACAACCATTGCCGCAAAAGCCACAAATACCATAAATACTTGCAAATAAGGCAGGCGGGCTATGAGTTTCTTTTGAATTCTTGCTATTTTTTTTAACACTTTGGCGGGAATTTTTTTCATAATTTTTTTGCCTCGTTAAGAAATCTGTCTTGAACTTCAAAAAATATATCCGCTATTTTTGGGTCAAAGCAAGTGCCCTTTTCGGCCATGATAATGCTTACTGCTTCTTCGTGGGATAAAGTAGGTTTGTAAACTCTTTCTGAAATGAGTGCGTCATAAACATCCACAATAGCCATTATACGCCCCTGCAAAGGGATTTTTGTGCCTTGCAGCCCGTGCGGGTAACCTGAGCCGTCCCAATGTTCGTGGTGGTAGCCTGCAAAGAATTTTGCATAGTCCAAAAAAATCCCGCCATTAGTTTGCGTAATCATGCTGTTAATAATCTGTTCCCCCGCCGCCGCATGGCCTTTTATTTGCTCATATTCCTCTTTGGTGAGCCTGCCCGGTTTGTTCAAAATCAAATCTGAGATTATAATTTTGCCAACATCGTGCAAGCGTGCCGAGGCAACTGCGGCCTCTTTATCCCAATCTTGCAATTCATCTGCATAAACCCCGCGTTCCAGCATGGCGTTGATAAGCACTCTGATATATTTTGTTGTGCGTTCAATATGCCCACCTGTTAGCTTGTCGCGATTTTCTACCAATTCTGCTATTATCGATACAATGCCTGTGTTGAGTTGTTCGAGTTGTTGTGTTTTTTCCCGCAGCAATAGTGTTTGTTTTTGGATAAGTTCTTCTATGTGCAAGTGGTGCGAGATGCGATTTAGCAGAACAGGCGTAGAGAAGGGTTTAGCCACAAAATCCACTGCCCCTAGCTCTAACCCGCGTGCTTCTCTGGCTTCGTCGCTAAAAGCGGTTAAAAATATCACAGGGATGTTTTCCGTATTTTTGTTTTCCTTCAATTTTTTCATAACGGTAAAGCCATCCATGCTAGGCATTTCTATATCCAGCAGGATTAGGTCTGGCATAACGTTTTCAAGGAGCGTAAACATTTTATCTGCAGAAAGCAACGTAAATACGCGATACTCGTCTTTGAGGACTAGTTTTGCTTTGGTCAAATTAACCGCACTATCATCTACTACAAAGATTACCTTCATTTGAAGATAATATACAAATATATCCAACCTACATCGCAGGCTTATCTACATTTTTTCTAAAACCTCTTCGACAAGCGATTTCACGACAAGCGATTTCCCCTTGACAAGCCCCTAAAATATTTCTATATTTACACTGCACCAAAAAAAGCACCGGCTGTGTTTTGGCATCCCAGGTGGCAGAAATGCTCGGATGTGTAGCAGCTGGGAAGAACAACCGAATGGAGAATAATATGGCTGAATTGCCTTCTATAGAAGACCTGCTAGCTGCAGGCACGCACTTTGGGCACCAGACCCGCCGCTGGAACCCAAAAATGAAACCCTACATCCTAACCGAAAAGAACAGCATCCACGTGCTAAATCTGGAAAAAACCCAGAAACTTTTGGAAACTGCAGGCCAAGCTATTGCCAGAATTTCCGGCAATAACCGCACCGTCCTTTTTGTTGGCACCAAACCCACAGCCCACAAAGCCGTACAAGATGCCGCTACAAGATGCAACCACTTTTACGTTACAAACCGCTGGCTCGGCGGAATGCTAACCAACTTCCAAACCGTCCGCAAATCAATCAAACAAATAGACAAAATAGACGACATGGAAAACCAAGGCATTTTCAAACAGATGAGCAAAAAAGAGGTTTTGGACAAAAACCGTGAACGCACAAAACTGTTAAATGTATTTGGCGGTATCAGAGAAATGAGCCAGTTGCCCGGCGTTGTTGTTATTACAGACCTAAACCATGAGCATATAGCCGTTTCCGAGGCACGCCGCTTACGCATCCCGATAATCGGAATTTGCGATACCAATGTAAACCCGGAACTAGTCCAATACCCAATTCCCGCCAACGACGACGCCTTACGTTCCATCTCGCTGATTGTAGATTATCTAGCGGCAAATGTAACTCCCCGTCCAAACCTGCATAATAGCAACAGCAAAGAAAAACCCGCCGAAAAAGCAGAGGAGAATGCATAATGGCAATTACTGTAACCGCCCAAATGGTAAATTCCCTAAGAGAAAAAACCGGCATAGGGATGATGAAATGCAAAGAAGCCTTAGTTGCAAGCGAAGGCGATATTGAAAAAGCAATAGAATACCTGCGCAAGCACGGAGCCGCCGTTGCCGCAAAACGCTCAGACAAAGACGCAAAAGAAGGCACGGTTTTTGTAGGTTCAAGCGAAACCAAAGCCTTTGCATTTGAACTCACCTGCGAAACCGATTTTGTTGCCCAAAGCGACGATTTCAAAAAACTAGGCTCAGACATTGCAGAGGCTATAAAAGCAAATAATGCAAGCACCGTAGAGGATGTGCTAAAACTCCCCGTTGGCTCAATAACGGTTACGGGGCGCATAGAAGAAGTTTTGGCAAAAATCGGTGAAAAAATTGAAATTCGCAGGCTGGCAATTCTGCCTCTTGCCGCAAACGAAGTTGCCTCCTTTTATTCCCACCTTGGTGGCAAAATTGGCACAGTTGCAAAACTCGCTTTTGAGGGAACCCCAAACGGCGGCAAAGAAGCCGTTGAAGCAACAGCAAAAATCATTGTTTTGCACGTAACCGCCTCAAATCCCGCCGCCCTAGACGAAAGCGGGCTACCACCGGAACTTGTTGCAAAAGAAAGGGAAATTGCAAAAGAGCAAATCATAAACGAAGGCAAAACCAAGCCAGACTTTGTTGACCGTGCCGTTGAAGGCCGTGTTAAAAAGGTCTTAAAGCAGCTTTGCCTCCTAGACCAAGAATTTTACTTGGATGCCAAGAAAACCGTTAACGACGTTTTGGCAGAAGAGCAAAAGAAACTAGGCGTTTCAAAGCTTTCTGTTGCTCAATTTGCCCGTTTTGAGAAAGGCAAGTAGCAAAAGCAAAGAAATTCTTACAATTTTTTACAAATATTGCCGCTTTTCCCTTGACAAGCGGCAAATTTTTTTCTATATTTACGCCACATAAGAGTGACTATAGCATCACCTGGGAGAAAACAGATGAAAAACATCAAAATCGGCATAAAGCTGGTATCCGCCTTCCTGCTAATTTCCATATTAATGGCAGTTTTGGGAGTGTATCTAATCTTCACAATGCGAAGCATGGACAACAGAGACACCATTCTATACACACAGGGTGCAGAACCTTTGGCTACATTGGTAGGTACCAACGGAGAAACGGGTCTATTGCGAGTATTTGCCCGCAATATTGCCTTGGCAAAAACACAGGAAGAGCGCCGTGTTTGGTTAGACAGCATATACTCACACAAAAAATCATTAAAAGATGATACAGAAGACCTGATAAGAACAGCTCTTTCTGATGAGGTAATATCAGAAGCAAAAGCTTTGGATGAAGCGGTAAACAGATATATAGATGCATCTGCCGATTATGTAAGAGTCATAGACCAAGGCGGGCCTACTACTTTTACGCCGGCCTTGAACAATGCCGCTAAAGATATGATGGATTTAGTGAATGCTCTTTCTGCTAAGAAGATGAGCAGTGCAAAAGAGATGGCAGATAGCAATACGGTAACGGCAGAAAACGCAATAAGAGTTGCGATAATCTTTTTAATCGTAATTTTTGCAGTTTCATTATTTATCGGTCTTTACATGACCCTCTCTATCACACGTCCGCTAAAAATTATTGTAGAGGATGTAAAGATAATAGAATCCGGTGACTTAACCTCTGTCCTTAACATTGACCGCAAAGACGAACTTGGAGAATTGGGAAAAGCACAGGACTCTCTCTCTTCCAAATTCCGCTCCGTTATCAAGGATATGCGTGTAAATTCAGATACCTTGGCAGGAGCCTCAGAAGAACTCTCGTCTGTGAGCAAACAACTCGCAAGCGGTGCAGAAGAAACCGTTAGCCAAAGCAATACCGTAGCCAGTACCACCGAAGAAATGGCGGTAAACATAAACGCTATGGCAAGTGCCGCAGAACAAGCAAGCGCAAATGCCAGCGAAGTAGCCAGCGCAGCCGAGCAAATGAGCACCAATATGAACACCATAGCCAGTGCAGTAGAAGAAATGAGCGCAAGCATTAACCAAATAGCCGGCAATACCAACGAAGTGCGCAGAGTTGCAGAAGATGCAACAACTAAAGCCTCTGATGCAACAAGTGTTATGAACAAACTCGGTATAGCTGCCAAAGAAATTGGGCAAGTTACTGACGTAATCAAGAAAATTGCAGATAAAACCAACCTTTTGGCATTGAACGCCACCATTGAAGCGGCATCTGCAGGCGAAGCCGGCAAGGGCTTTGCTGTTGTTGCCGGTGAAATCAAAGAACTCGCAAACCAAAGCGCCCAAAGCGCAGACGATATTGCCCACCGCATAGATGGCATTCAAAGCGGCACCAACAATGCAGTCACTGTTATCAAGAATGTTTCTGATATAATAGTGAAAATTAACCAATCCATAGAAGCCATAGCAGGTTATGTTGACCAGCAAACCAAGGCGAGCAATGAGATTGCTAACAATGTTGCCCAAGCTAATACTGGGTCAAAACGCGTTGCCGGAGCCATAGGCGAGGTAGCAAAGGGTGCAAACGATGTAAGCCGCAATGCCGGTGAAGCAGCAAAGGGCGCAACCAATGTAAGCGGTAATGTTGCCGGCATGAGCCAAGCAGCCAAAGAGAGCGCACAAGGTGCAACTCAAGTTAACCAAAGCGCAACAGATTTGGCAAAAATTGCAGGTAATCTTAAAAAGACGGTGGGCTTGTTCAAGGTATAATAGTCCCGCTTTTTCATAAATGGAGTAAGTATGTTTCGTGAATCAATTAAGGTTCTAGATTGTTCAATCCGTGATGGCGGATTGCTCAATAAGCACAAGTTTTCTTTTGAATTGGTACAAAAAGTTTATAGAGTACTAGCCGCTGCAGGTGTTGATTATATGGAAGCCGGGTATAAAAACTCAGACGAAATGTTTAGCAGAGAAGAATTTGGACCTTGGAAATTTTGCGATGACGATTTACTCTGGAAAATGAAAGAAGGCGTAGAAAACGGGCCTAAAATTTCCGTGATGGCAGACATAGGCAGAGCAGACATGAGCAAAATAAAGCCAAGGTCTGAATCCCCATACGACATGGTACGCGTTGCTTGCTATGCTCGTGATATAGACAAGTGCATAGCAATGGTAAACGAATTCCACGATCTTGGCTATGAAACAACCATAAACATCATGGCGGCAAGCCGCGACAACGGCCCGGAACTAGACGAGGCCCTTGACCAAGTGGAAAAGGAAGCAAAAACAGAAGTACTTTACTTAGTGGATTCTTTTGGCTATTTTTACCAAGAAAACATAGACAAGTTGGCCAAACGCTATAAAAAGTGGATTAAAACCAAAAAACTCGGTTTTCACGGGCATAACAACCAGCAACTAGCTTTTTCAAATACAATCCAGGCCATAATAAACAATGTGGATTACTTGGATTGCACAATTTACGGCATAGGGCGCGGTGCAGGCAACTGCCCCACAGAATTGTTGTTAGGTTTCCTTAAAAACCCAAAGTTTGATATTCGTCCTGTTTTGGATATAATAGCAAGCGATTTTATACCTATGCAAAAAGAGCAGAATTTGGAATGGGGCTATATTATTCCGCAAATGATAACCGGAATTTTCAATTCCCACCCCGAGGAAGCCATTAAATTCCGCAAAGGCGACGATAGAGAAAACTATCGTGAGTTTTGGATGCGGGTTAGCGGTCAGTGACTTCAACAATTTAGTAAAAAAACAGCAAAAAATACATAATACCTAATAATACCTTGACAATGCCCCAAAATTTTTCTATATTTACTTATCTATGAAGAGAACGTTCCAGCCACATAACCGCAAACGCGCCAATAAACATGGTTTTATGCACCGCATGGAAGACCGTTGGGGGCGTGATGTGCTCAGCCGCCGCCGGGCAAAAGGCCGCAAAAGACTCACCGTTAGCGATGAGCTTTACAAAAAATAATAATTCGCTCAAAAACTTCCGTTTTCAGCCGCAAGCTGCATACACTGCTGTAGCCTCAAAGGGTAAAAGATTAAGATTTGGCCTTTTGAATATTAAGGTTTTACCAGCACCAGATACCTGCAATAGGTTTTGCTTTGTTGTTAAAAAGAAAAACGGGAATGCGGTTTTCCGCAACCGCTGCCGCAGGGTTTTGCGTCCCGTGTTCTTTAATGAGGCAAAAAATTTTGAATCACCGCTCTGGGTTATGGCAATGGTAGATATGAACAAGGCAAATGCAAACTGGAAGGCTTTAAGGGAGTGCGGGGAGGAGGCTGTTAGGGCACTGGGTCATAGCCGCTTTTGCACAAGGGCTGGCAACGGAGGAGCCGCCAAACGCTCAACATAAAGCCTTTTAGGCAGCCGTGCGTTTCTATGGCTTCTATGGCGTAATTTGAACAGGTTGGCATAAACCTGCAACAACCGCTAAAAAATGCTGGGTGCACCTTTTGATAAAATCTTATGCATTTTATGATTAAGAATTTCATCAGTCAATCCATTCGCCTAAAGTTTCCTTGAATTTGTAGTTATATTGCAAACGCTCTAAGCCATCTTCCACCTTTTTTTGCTTTTTTTTCCAAAAATGGAAGACTATCCCGCCTAAAAAGGCAGATACTGGATTTATTTTCCGTTTTGAACGGCTTACGTTAAATGCAGAAAGCCCTATGCCAAGCTCTAGGATTTTTGCCATTAAGGGTGGCTGTATATGCTGCAAATTGCAGCAGGTAGGGATTAACCCCTCAAAACTGTAATCGGGGATTGTGCCGTTCATTAGGGGAACGCCGTGTTCCAAACACATAATTGTGCCTGTTGCAGGAGCAGAACATACCTTGTTGCAACGGCGTATCCACGCACCTTTTGTGTCATCGTCTATTTTTCTGCGTAATTCGGCGAGTTGGGTTGCGGGTAAAAATGTGGCTAGGCAATTTGGGCAAATCCGCAAATCGAGTGAGCTTATGTCTATTCGCATAGGCTCAGATTGAGAACAAAAAGAACAGAGCATCCGCTACCCTAATTATTAGGTTTCCGTTAGAATTTCCTTTAATTCTTTTGCTGTGCGGAGTTTTGCCATTGCAGATTCCCTGTATTGGCGCACCTTATCTTTTGTTAAACCTGTGGTTTGAGCAATTTCTTGCAAATTATTCTTTGAGCCAGAATCAAAGCCGTAAAACAAGTCCAGAACTTTTAGCTCCGTTGGGGTTAGATACTCAGAAAGCAGTTTTTTTATTAAGCCCTTTCTGCTTTTTTGGAAGAATACGCTTGATGCATCGTCCGAAGGGTCTGGGGTTATGCTTATAAGGCTGGTATCCCCGTCTTCGCCAATGGGGGCATCTAAACTGGATGATTTTACGCCCATTTGCAGGATTTTTTCGATTTCTTCTGCGTTATAGCGGCTATAGCCTTCCAAGGATTTTGGATCCACAACCTGCGTTCCGCCAACTACCTGTTTTAACCTGCCGCCCTTCCTGGCAAAACGGCGGAGTATTAGCTCCTTTTCTGCAGAAATGCGTACAAGACGAGCCTTTTCGTTGATGGCTTTTATTATATTTTGCCTTACCCACCACACTGCGTAGCTTATGAATTTTATGTTTTTAGAGGAATCAAAACGTACTGCGGCTTCCATTAGCCCCAAATTACCCTCATTTATCAAATCGTTTAAGTCTAACCCTTGCCCTTTGTAAAGGTTTGCCACGCGAATTACAAAACGTAGGTTCGCTTTCACTAAGTGGTTAAGAGCGGCTTTATCACCGTTAGACACTCTTTGAAGCAAAAGATTTTCTTCATCTCTAGTCAGTAACGGTATTTGCGATATTTCGTTCAAATACTGAAAATACACGTTCCGCTTTATCTTGGGCTTCGCTTCTTTAACGATCTTCAAAGTCATGCTACAAATTTAACTTTTTTTCTTGATTTTGTCACCTTTTTTTTGCTTTTTAATGATAAAAAGTAATTTTTTTTGATTTTATACATCAAACTTAAATAAAAATTCAGTATTTTGTCAAAAAATAGTCACAGGTTTGCCATAAAATTGCCCTATTTCTACTCCCAATCTTGTGCTGCAGAGCGATTTGGAAGTTCGTTTTCAAAGGAATTATCAGAAAAATAATCATTTTGCCTTGTAGAACCCAGAACGGCGTGCCAAAGTGCGCTTTCTGTGTCTATTTTTTTGCGTTCGCTAATAACATACATAAGGGGAACAAGAACAAAAGTGCCTCTAAAGCTGCCAACTACCAGATCGGTTTTGCCTGCCATTGCCGCATGGACGGCGTTTTCTGCCAGTTGAAAACAGAAAATGGCATCTGAGCTATTTGCAGGAATGCTCCTTATTATGTAGCTTGGGTCTATGTATTTTATGTTTATATCTTTGCCCGTTTTTTTGAAATACCCGGAAATTTTATCTACCAAGAGATGCCCTATATCGTGTTTTAGCACATTGCCGCTAGCATCTTTTGCTGCTGTTGTTTTGAATAAATCTTGCCCAGCGCCCTCTGCCACCACCATAACGGCATGTTCTTTGCGATGCTTAAAATAACGCCTTTCCAAAGCCTTAAAAAGCCCTTTTGTACCCTCCAGCACAATGGGGACTTCCGGAATAAGGCAAAAATTGGTTACCGAACTTGCCAGGCTTGCATGAGCGGCTATAAAACCAGAATCGCGCCCCATTACCTTTACCAAGCCTAATCCGTTTGGAATGCCGCAAGCCTCAACATGAGCGCTTTTTATTATTTCCGTGGCAGATTGAACGCAGGTTTCAAAGCCAAATGTGCGGTCTATGAGGTTCAAATCGTTGTCTATGGTTTTTGGTATGCAAATCACGGAAATTGGGGCTTTTCTTTTGGAAATTTCATCTATTATGTATTGGGCGCCACGCAAAGTGCCATCCCCGCCAATGCAAAATAAAATATTCACATTCAGTTGCATAATAAGGGTATCCACCATTACTTTTGCATCTTGGTCTCCCCTTGAAGTACCTAAAATAGTGCCGCCATGCTCATGAATATAATCCACTTTTTCCGGTGTTAGGCGCATTGCGGTAAGGCCATAATACGGATTTAGCCCCATATAGCCGTAGCGAATGCCGCATATCATTTTAACGCCGTAATCATAAGTTAAAACCTCAACCAGCCCTTTTATAACATTGTTCAAGCCCGGGCATAAGCCGCCGCAGGTGACTATTGCAACCCTTGTTTGCGCAGGATCGTGGAATAATTTTTTGCGCGGCCCGGCAACTTCAAGAGAGGGGATATTCTCTTTTTTGTGCTTTAAGTTTTCTATTTGCGTAATTTCTGAGGTAAGGCTCACACGGCTGTTTTCGTCAATAAAAGATTGACCTTTGACCGGAGAGTCTATTTTGGCATCTCCCAAAGACAAGGCACTTAAACTATGTTTTTTTGAATTCGACAGAATTTCATTCAAGTTCATGTGAGTAAAGTAGAAAATTTCTAAATTATTACCACAATAAAATAATGCTCGCACTCTTTGATTCTGGCTTTGGTGGCTTAACCGTGCTTAAAGAATTGGCAAAAGCCTTGCCCAATTACAATTTTGCATATTTGGGCGATAATGCCCGTGCCCCTTATGGTAGCCGCAGTTTTGAAAGCATTTACCGCTACACGCTAGAAGCCGTATGCTACCTCTTTTCACTTGGATGCCCCCTTGTAATCCTAGCCTGCAATACAGCCTCTGCAAAAGCACTCCGCACAATTCAGCAAAAAGACCTACCACTAATGGCTCCCAATAACAGAGTTTTGGGCATAATACGCCCAATGGCAGAAGAAGCCGGCAACTTCACAAAAACAGGGCATATAGGCATTCTAGGCACGGAAGGGACAATAAACTCAGGTAGCTATTTGATGGAAATAGCAAAATTTTGGCCAGATTTGCACGTGGAGCAAGAAGCTTGCCCCATGCTTGTACCCTTGGTGGAAAATGGTTTATTGAACCACCCTGCCACCGAAATGTTCATAAGAGAATATACACAAAAAATTTTGGCAAAAGAGCCTCGCATAGACACTCTTGTGCTAGCCTGCACCCACTACCCCCTATTACAGCATATTTTTGCAAAAATCCTGCCAAAAAATGTAAAAATAGTGTCTCAAACCAGCGTTATAGCCCAAAAAACGCTAGAATACTTAGCAAAACACCCGGAGATTGATAGCCGCATTGGCAAAAATCTTGAGAAAAGCGGCGAGATTCGTTTTTTAACCACCGATTCGGCAGAGTTCTTTGAAAGAGGTGCAAACTCTTTTTGGGGAAATCCCATTAAGGCAAAAAATGTTTTTCTACATTAGTACGACTATGACTATTCGTACCCAGATTAATTTTGATGGCTGGCAAGACTACCGGGGAAACCTTGGGGGGGCAATTGTTTATACGGAAACCAGCCATAATTCCATAGTTCCCGTTAGGGACCAAATGAATGAAAACGGAAATGGAGTTTTTTTAGATCCAAACTATGAGACCGGCACGGTGGGGCTTTTTGCCTACACCAATACCAAAGACATAAATAAAGCAGTTAGAAGCAAAGTTCGTTACCTCTTTTTTGGAACCCGCTACGAAGGCTCTAATACCGATTTCAAAAATAAATACTTAATAATAGGCTACCAACGGATAGATAAAGTAAAAGACGTGAGAAGTTTACACCTACAGCAGCATTTAAACGACCAAAATCCCACCTTTTTAACCCTGGATTCCTGTATGGCAACCTGGGGAGATATGCGCTTTGTTTCTTTTGAAGATTCTTATGTTTTAACAGACGAAACTCTGCACGAATGGGGCTATTCGGGACGTGCCGCCCGCCCGCTCCGCACCATATTCAAAGAAGAACACGCCAAAATCCTAGTAGAATACTTTGACTCCAAAACCGATCAAACAGATGAGTACATAGATACCATATTGGAGTATAACGAGGAGGAGTAATGGTTAGTAGCAGGTGTATGGCGCTTTGCGGAATACTAATTCTATTGTTTTCTGTTTTGGCTTTTTCTCAAAATATTACTGCTTCACAGCTTCAGGCACTTCAGATGCAAGCCCAAGGTGGCCAGGGGGGTATTTCTGCACCAGAAATTTCTGCGGCACGTGACCTTATAGCAAAAGGGAATAAATTACAAAGCCCGCAATACAAACCTACTAAATCAAAATCGGAGATGGATTCCCTGCTCTTTTTAATGGGAACAATGGATACTTTGGTTTTAGATACTTTATACAGATTTTTGGATTCAAGTTTTTTCAAAAAAGATACCCTTATTCGCTACGAGAAAATTATCTTCTCCAAAAATTTGCCCAGTGCATTTTTTGAGGTTCAGGGCATGATTCCTGCGGATTACCCGCTTAAATCTGGCGATGACTTAGAACTTTCTCTTTGGGGTGCAGTTGAGCGCCAATTGCCTTTATCGGTAAATAACCAAGGGAATGTTTTTGTTGAAGGTGCGGGACTGGTGAATGTAGCCAACCTAACTCTAGGTGAGGCAGAAAAGCTAATCACAAAAAAATTGCAAACGGTTTATTCTGGCATAGGCCAAGGCAGGATTTCCGTTAATCTTCGCACAATAAAGTTAGCCCCCACAAAGGTATTTGTAATGGGTTTTGTTCAAAGACCAGGTGGCTATGATTTACCCGGCAATGCCAATGTATTTTTGGCTTTGTACAGAGCCGGCGGTACCGATAACATAGGCTCGGTTAGGAATGTAATTATACGCAGGGCTAACGGAGATTCTACCAAAGTGGATCTTTACGACTTTTTATTGAGAGGCAAAAAAGAGGGCGAAGGGCTTTTGCGAGACGGAGACCTGATTTTTGTTCCAAAGGCAGAAAAATTGGTTAAAGCCACTGGCACAATAGGAAGGCCTGCAATTTACGAATTAAAAAAGGACGAAACCCTTAGCGATTTGCTGCAATATGCAGGCGGGCTACTCCCTAATATAGACCACACAGTAAGCCTTTGGCGCATAGGTGAAAAGGGCATTCCTAGGGTTTTTGAACCGGGCATGGCTATAGACTTTGCAAGCAATGATAGCAGCAAAGCATTTCAAATGCAAAACGGAGATAGTATTTTTGTTTTTGCAAGCACGCGCCCTGGCGATAACTCCATTGAAGTTATAGGCTCGGTTCTTTATCCCGGGCATTACACGCTGGCAGGCAATATGGGAATTAAAGAGGCAGTAACTCTTGCGGGCGGTCCATCTACGGAGGCATTTCTCAGCAGAGCTATAGTGCAACGATTAAACCCGGATTCTTCCTTCTCTTATTATGACGATGATTTTGAAAATACCCTTGGTTTAACTTTATTGCCAAACGATAAAGTTATAGTTTTGAACTCTAGGCTTCTAAAAAATTGGAGAACGGTTAGTGTTGACGGCTTTGTAAAAGAACCCAAAGATTTTGAGTGGCAAGACGGTATAAACGCCATTGATTTAATAGTTTTGTGCGGTGGATATTTGCCTAATGCCTCTAAAGATGAAATTATAATAGAAAGAATTATTCCCGGAGAATTAGCTACCAAAAGCATAAGGCTGCCTATAAAAAAAGGATTATCCGTTGATAATAATAAAGATTTTATTTTAGAACCCGGAGATAGGGTAGTTGTGAGCATTGAAGATTCCTATTACGAACAAGAAGTGATTACCTTAGTTGGCGCACTTAGAAATCCCGGTTCTTACTCACTTGCATTCCGCGGAGAAACTTTTAGGAATTTTATGAAACGTGTTGCAATAATAGATTCCGTGGCCTACGTAAAAGGCGGGAAACTTTTTAGAAAACCAGCGACATACGATTTATACAAAATGAGAACAGATATGAATCAGAACATGAATCGGAGCATTAATCCAAACATGAACTCAAACATGAACTCAAATATGAACCAGAATATAAATCCGAATATGTATTCTAATATGAATCCAAACATGAACCAGAATGTAAATCCGAATATGTATTATATGGATCCAAACATGAACCCCAACATGGATCCAAACATGAACCCCAACATGGATCCAAACATGAACCCCAACCCTAACATGAATCCAAACATAAACCCAAATGCGTATTTTAATACAAATCCAAACATAAACTGCAAAAATTGCTTGCAAAATGAACAGAGCTATCGCATAAATTTTGATTTTGAAAAGGCTTTGCTAGGCAAGGAAAAAGACATAGCTTTGCAGAATGGCGATTCTATTTTTATTCCATTTGAAATACCAACCGTGAACATTACAGGCGAGGTTGTGGGCCCTGGGCGCGTTCTTTGGCAAAAAAACTGGAGCGTGGCAGATTATGTAAATGCGGCAGGCGGTCTCACCATTTACGGAGACGATGAGCGTATTATCCTCACTTATGCAAATGGGCAAAGCACAAACTCAAGTTTGGCAAAAAGAGACCCAGACCCAGGTTCCGAGATACACGTAACCTACAAGCCTTTACCAGAACCAACCAAAATGACAGAAGTAATAGCCGTAATTGGTGGCATAGTGACCGCCCTAGCCACCATAGCAACATTAGTTGTTACAATTATGAAGTAGGGGCGTTGCATGCAACGCCCCTACTACAATTTTCTATATTCCATACGTATAGTTTTAACAACGAGGTTCTTATGGCTTTTTTTGTTCCTTTTGTGCTTGGTGCTGCAGCTACCGTAGCTGGCCTTCACATTTATAGCAACCGTGATAAAAAATGTACCTGCGGTGACGAAGGCGAATGCTCCTGTGGATGCGGCGATGACTGCGAATGCGGCCCGGAATGCGACTGTGGTTGCAATTCTTCATTAAAGAAAAAAGTTGCGGCAAAAGCGGATTTTGCTCTTGAAAAAATCAGAAGCGGCCTGCACACGCTAGAAAGCAGCATCACAGAAACCACAGTAGATAAAATAAAAGACGGTTTGCAAACCGTAAAAAGCGGACTGCAAACCGCAGAAAGCAAAATAGCCCAGTTCCAAACAAAACTTAAAGAAGAAAAAGCCGAGAAAGAGGCTTAGTCTGCATACTTAAACATATTCTCAATACACCGCTTTGCGGCGGTAAGTATGTTTGAGTCTAAGTTGATTTCTTTTGCTTTGCTTTGCTCTTTTAAGGTTTGCAAAATATTTTCCAAGGAATTGCTCTTCATGTATTTGCAAAGGCTGCAACTGCCTATAAAGCGGCGGTTGGGCAGTTCGCTCTGGAGCCTGGCATTCAAGCCGCATTCGGTTAAAAGCAATACGGGGGTTTCTTCCGGGAGTTTGCGGATGTAATTCAGCATTTGCCCTGTGCTGCCTACAAAGTCGCTTAGCATGGCTACTCCGGGGTGGCATTCCGGGTGGCTCACTATGCACAAGCCTTCGTTTTGAAAGCGGAAATATTTTATCAAATCAGGGTCGTATTGCTCATGGACATAGCAGGTGCCTGTGTGCAGCACTAGCTCCTTTTCTACGCCTATTTTTTGAAGTTCGTTTTTTAAATTTTGGCCCATGAGTTTATCCGGCAAAAATACTATTTTATCGTTTGGGATTCTGCTTGCTATTTTAACAACATTTGAGCTTGTAACGCAAACATCGCAAGCTGCTTTTACATCTGCCGTTGTGTTTATATAGCATACAAAGGTATGGTCTTTGTATTGCTCTTTTAATTTTTTGACTTGCTCGCCCGTTATGCTGTCTGCAAGGCTGCATCCGGGGTTTGCTCCGGGTATAAGCACTCTTTTGTTTGGGTTCAAGATTTTTGCGGTTTCTCCCATAAATTCCACCGCTGCAAAAATTATGGTTTGCGCACTTGTTTCCATAGCGTTTTTGCTTAGCTGGTAAGAGTCCCCGCTGTAGTCTGCTACGCCAAAGGTTATTTCCGGTGCAACGTAGCTGTGAGCAAGAATAGCTGCATTCTTTTCTTTTTTCAACTCGTTAATCTCGTTTATCAAAAGCACAAGTTTTTCGCAATTATCCATTGAATATTGGCAAAGCACGGTTCCGTTTTGCACGGAACGCAGCTTATTGTAGAGTTCTTGAGCTTGCATGGCGGTAAAATAGAAAAATCGTAATGGCAAGGCGAGCCTTGCCATTTTGCTTATTCCGTATTATCTATGCCATATACCAAGAAGTCTATTTCATCTTGCTTTTTGCCTGCCTTTTGGAAAACACGTGCAAACTCTGCCTTAATTGCGGCATCAGAAAGCTTGCCTTCGGTCTTTTCATTATTCTCCTTTATTTTCTGTGCAATCATCTCTTGCACCTTTGCATTATCTATACCACTTCTGCTTATTGCCATGTTACCCTCCCCCCGCTAGAAGTGGATAACGCTCTATATAAATTTGGGCAAGTGCCAAAACATCAGAAACAACTACAAGATCGCTGTTATTACCTGACTTTTCAGCACGGCAAATAGTTGAAATAGCATCTGTTACTTTTTTGTCTGCAATTCGTGGTTCGCTTTCAATCAGTTTTTCTGAGCTTAGCCTGCGTAAAAGGCCAATTCTCTCTCTTGGTGCCCATAAAATATTTCCATATCCGTCTTGATTGCCCATTACGTCGATTATTCCAATTTGCTCCACGCTATCGATAATCAGGGCTTTATTCTCTTTTTCGTTAATTATTGCAACTCTCTTTAGTGTATTATTTTGCTGTTTGTCGTCAAAAAAGACTAGAATATTCTTTGCCAAAAGCTTCATATCCTTTGGCATGCTCGCAAGCGGCATTGATGCTATTCTATTTTTCATACCGGCATTTAGTATTATAGTTTAATGATTAACCTAATACATCGTGATCCTTGATATAGTTTATAGCGTTCATTAAATAATTTTCTCCGTTTTTAAATCTCCCCAATCCGGTATTGCAACTATCACAAATAAAATCACGTATATTGCCAGTGTGGTGATCATGGTCTGCGACTATTTTTGCGGTTACTCCTGCAATGGAACGTTTTCTACAAATAGGGCAGGTAAACGGCTCTCCCTTTTTTGGTTTTTGCTTTTCCATTTGTTTGGCTTGTTTGGTTTTAGGAGCGCGTTTGTCAATGGAAGTTCTGCATTTTTGGCAAGTTGGTCTTCTAATTACGCCATGCAAGTTATTTTGGTTTCTATCGAATTTTTCTGTGGATTTTAAGCAATGACACACATTGCAAATTTTAGAATCAAACTTATCACCTGTTTTTGTTACGTCAATTTCTTTCACTTCATTCTTAGAAACAATCCAATGGCTATCATTACCGATTAGCCATATTAAAAAATAGTCTCCTCTCTCTTCTTTTATCAGTCCCACAGCATCTTTGTCAAAATTAGTCTCAAATTTTTCTTGAGCATTATCTTTGAACAAATAGCCTTTTCCTTGCTTGCATACAATCCATTTGTTCATATTTGCCCTCCCCACAAATCTTGTTGTGCTTCAAAAAGTCTTGTATTTGCAATTTGTATGTATTCCTGTGAAATATCTACACCTAGATATTTTCGTTTGGATAAAAAAGCCATTTTGCAGGTTGTTCCCGAGCCGCACATTGGGTCAAAGACCAAATCCCCTTCGTTGCTCCATGACAATATATGGTCAAGTGCTAATTTTTCCGGGAAAGTTGCGGGGTGCTTAAAAGCGATTCTGTCTGAAGTAGTTCCGCCAAGCCCTACTGCATATTTCCAAATATTAGTTTTTGTTTTTTCTGTTTTCAATTCTTTTAAATTTTTCTTATTTACGCCATCAGTGCCTTTATTGAAAACGACCATCTCAAATCCATTGCGAACGGTTTTTTCTTTTAGCGGATTAAACGCTTTTGGTTTCCCTTTTGATAACACAAACATAAATTCATAAGCGTTGGTATAAGCATTGGAACGCATAAAAGGAGTGTTTTTCTTTTGGTAAATCATTATGTCGTGCATATTAAAACCTATTTCTTGAAAGTAAATGCCCTGACGGAAACTCGTTAAGCTTCTGCCACCGTTAATTTTATCGCCAACTACCCAAACTAAAACGCCGCCTTCTTTTATAACTCTAAGCAATCCATCTGCTATGCGCTCAAACTCAAAAGAATAGCCTTTGTAATCCCGTAAATTATCATACGGAGGAGAGGTAACAACCAAATCGATGCATTCATCAGGCATATCTGCCATAAAGTCAACACAATCGGCTGCGAAAAGCCCTTCGAGATTTGCGCTATTTTGTTTTTTATTAATAGCTATTTGTGTTGGCAAATAGGCTATTGATTCCATCTTACATCTCCTAGCTTTTGATTGGGGCATTTCCATCAAACTAAAACCACCAATAATATAGTAAAAGTAAACGCTTATTAAGTTCAAAGAAAGGCTAGGCAACCTTGAATACGAAGCCCTTATTTTTCTATATTCCCCTACATGTCGGAGCAAAAAATCTGGTATATGCAAATAAATGGGCAGCGGCAAGGTCCTTTTGACGTGGACGAGCTTTTGCAAAATGGTTTGACAGGCGAATCGCTTGTGCTAAAAGTAGGAACAGAAAATTGGCTTGTGGCAAAAGACATCCCGGAGATATCTATTGCTTTTGACATGGTTAAAATGAAAAATGAAATAGAAATAGAAACCTTCAAATTTATGGCAGATGAAAACGCCGAATTCCGTTTGCAAATTGAACGGCTGGAAAAGAGCTATGAAGAATTGCTAGACGAAAAATCAGGCATTAAAGCAATACTCAAAGCTATGGCAGATAAAGAAGCCGAACTTAGCTCGCAGGTGGACCTGCTCAAAGACACCAACGAAGAATTGCCCAATTTAAAACTTGGCCTTACAGGAGAGCTTAGGGCTATGGAAGATGAAAACGTTGAATTGCGTTCAAAACTAAAGCAGTTATTTAATAAATTGATAACAGGATTACAGGGGTAACATTGCAATATGAAAAAACTTCTTGCATTTTTTATAGTATTGTTCTTTGGTGCTATAGGCTTGGGAGCAGGCAGTGCATTTTACATTTACAAGCAGTGGCAACAGCCTTCGCCTTTAAAAGAGCCTATTCTTTTAGAAATTCCCAAAGGTTATGGAGCCGCCCAAGTAGGCAGGCTCTTGCAAAAAAGCGGTGCAATAGAAAGCGCAAGGTCTTTCAAATGGTGGTGCACTTTCCATCCCGGCAAAGCGAATTTCAAAACAGGCTGGTATAGCATTCCCACAGGGCAAAGCATTGAGCAAATTGTAGCAATCTTAAGTTCCGGCAAAACTGCTACAATAAGGGTAACCATACCGGAGGGCAGGGCAACCTGGGAAATAGCGGGAATATTAGCAAGGTCTGAGCTTAAATTAGATAGTGCCAAACTAGACAGCCTAATGCACAGCAAAACATTCGCAGATACCCTTGGCGTACAAGCCAAAGACCTTGAAGGCTACCTGCTTCCCAATACCTACGATTTTCCTTATGGCACAAATGAACAAGGCGCAATAAAATTGTTGGTGCGTGAAAACCTAAAACTCCGCGACGAATTGCAAGCTAAGAACAGCTCCGTTTGGAACGAGCTAGGCTCTTGGCACAGAATTTTGACAATGGCAAGCGTGGTAGAAGAAGAAACCGGGCTTCCGCAAGAACGCCCCCGCATAGCGGGGGTATTTTTGAACCGCCTCAGAATCGGGATGCCCCTGGGCGCAGACCCAACCGTGCGGTTTATTTTCCGCAATCTTACAGGCCCCATTTACAAAAGCCAACTTGCAAGCGACAACCCCTACAATACACGCAAATTCACAGGGCTAATGCCTGGCCCAATCTCAAACCCCGGCCGCTTGGCAATAGAAGCGGTGCTATTCCCAATGCAAACCGAAGACCTCTATTTTGTTGCAAAAGACGATGGCTCACGGGAGCATTTTTTTGGCAAAAATCTCGTGGAACATAATTCCTACAAAGGGGTAGCAGCAAAAAACAGAGGGGAGAAATAGGGTTAAATGTCTAAAATCCCCATAAAAACTTCTAAAGAAATAGGACGCATAAGAGATGCCGGCGCACTTGTAGCAGAAACCTTGGCAAAAAGCGGGGAAATGTGCAAAGCGGGCGTTACAACGCAAGAAATTGACGATTTTGTAAGAGAATTCACGCTTAAAAACGGTGCAATCCCCGCTTGTTTAGGCTACGAAGGCTACCCAAAAAGCGTTTGCACAAGCGTTAATGAAGTTGTAACTCATGGAATTCCAGGGGCTTACGTGCTAAAAGATGGTGATATTATAAATATAGACATCACTTCTATTCTAAACGGTTACCATGCAGATTCCAGCGAAACGTTTTTTGTAGGCAAACCCAAACAGAATGCCAGCGAACTGGTTGCCGCATCTCGCGAATGCCTTTTTGAAGGCATAAAAGCCTGTGAACGCCCAAATGCCCGTTTTAGCGATATTGGCGCAATTATAAGCGGAATAGCAGAGGAACACGGTTTTAGCGTTGTGCGCGACTACTGCGGGCACGGCATTGGCAGGAGCTTCCACGAAAAGCCCCTAGTTCTTCACTACCGCCAAATGGTGCCGGGTCCAAAAATTGAACCGGGCATGGTTTTTACCATTGAACCCATGATAAACGAAGGCACTTATAAAACTAAAGTCCTAGCAGACAAATGGACCGCAATAACAGCAGACGGCAAACTTTCTGCCCAGTGGGAGCACACAATAGCCATTACCCCCCACGGCGTGGAAATCTTAACCTTGGCTAGGTGATTTCTTTTCTATCTTACCCTAAATGCTCCGTAAACTTCCTCTTTCTGGCGTGCAAGATTTTGCAAAAATACGCAACGACTTTGCCGTGTATGTGGACAAAACCGCATACGTCCACAAAATGATTTCAAACTACAACTCCGTATT
>LIUI01000126.1:0-385 GCA_001462235.1 Fibrobacteria bacterium GUT307 | reverse complement strand
GCCTTGGGAATGGAAGGAATACCCGGTTGTGCATTTGGATATGAGTGCAGATAATTGCACTCCCGGGAAACACAGGTTGGTAGAATTGGTAAACCGATATTTGAAAAGTAATGCAGAAAATTACGGAATTATCTTGCCGGATGGCAATTTATCGACAAAATTTCAGTCTTTGATAGAAATGCTTTCCAAAGCCAAAGGCAAGGTTGTAATAATAATAGACGAATACGATTGCCCCATTCTAGATACAATAGGGTACCCTGAAGCCCATGAAGAAATAAAAGAAGAACTGAGAGGTTTTTACAAGGTGTTAAAGTCCAGCGACCAATACGTACAATTTGTATTCATCACCGGCATAACCAAGTTTTCGCAGGTAAGCCTGTTCAGC
>LIUI01000125.1 GCA_001462235.1 Fibrobacteria bacterium GUT307 | reverse complement strand
GCTTACGACAATATCAAAAATAAAGACATTACCTTGCTCGATGCCCTGCACATTGATTCAAAGCTTGACGCGTTGAATAATGAAAATTCGGATTTTGATGTTGAAGTTTCAAATGAAAAATGGTTCTGCGATTTGAAAGAAAAAATGCTGAACCCGATGAAGGCAGAAAAGGAAACCGTTCCAAAAACATTTAAAGCACTTTTGAGACCTTATCAGGAAGTTGGTTTTAACTGGCTGAACTTTATGAATATGCATGGCTTTGGTGCATTGCTTGCAGACGATATGGGGCTTGGCAAAACCGTTCAGATGCTTGCGCTTTTGGATTTGCTGCGAACAAAAAAAACAAAAACTCTGCTGATTATCCCAGCTTCGCTCATAGCAAACTGGAAAAGAGAAACGGAAAAATTCGCTCCGAAAATCAAATTTCAAATTCTGCACGGAAAGGATATTTCCCTTGCTCCGAACAAAGCGGATTTATTCATAACAACCTACGGAATGGCTTTGAGATTGGAAGAACTCAAAAAAATAAATTGGGATTTGCTGATTTTAGATGAAGCACAGGCGATAAAAAACAGCGGTGCAAAACAGACAAAAGCTATTAAGCAAATCATGGCAAAATCGAAAATAGCCATGACCGGAACACCTATAGAAAACGGGCTTTCTGATTTATGGTCTGTGTTTGATTTCTTGAACAAGGGAATGTTATTTTCTCAAAAGCAGTTTGCTGAGTTTGCCGGGAATTTAAAGAAAGAATCGCAAGGCTACGAAAAACTTAGGAACATCGTTAGCCCCTTTATTTTAAGGCGGCTCAAAACAGACAAGAAAATAATATCAGATTTGCCGGACAAAATAGAGAGCAAGCAATTCGTATCGCTCTCTGCTAGGCAGGCGGTTTTATACAAGGAGCTTGTGGATAATCTTGCGAAAATTTTGGAAGAAAAAGAGATTGATAAGATTCAGCGAAATGGCCTTGTTTTGTCAAGCATAATGAAGTTAAAACAGATTTGCAACCATCCGGCTCAATATCTAGGCAATGGAGATTTTACCCAAAAATATAGCGGCAAATTTGAAATGCTGGCAGAAATATGCGAAACGATTTACGAAAAAAGAGAACGGGTTCTTATATTCACCCAGTTCAAGGAAATGACGGAGCCTTTGAGCGTTTTTTTGGAAGAAATTTTCAAGAAAAAGGGTTTGGTTTTGCATGGAAGCACAAGCGTAAAAAGCCGAGGCGAGCTTGTGGAAAAATTCAACGGGCAGGAATATGTGCCATATATGGTGCTATCTCTAAAGGCCGGCGGAGTGGGTTTGAATTTAACCGCTGCGAGCCATGTTATACATTTTGACAGATGGTGGAATCCGGCTGCCGAAAACCAAGCGACAGATAGGGCATTCAGAATAGGGCAAACCAAAAATGTAAATGTTTATAAATTCATAACGAGCGGAACGGTTGAAGATAAGATAGATGCTATTTTGGAAAGCAAACAAAATTTGGCAAGCGAAATTATAACCGAGAGCAGCGGAGAAAAAATAATAACCGATATGAGCAACAAGGAATTGCTTAATCTTTTGAAACTGGAGGATGTATGAGCAGGTATTATGATTATTACCCTCCCTACGTATCGCAAGCAGAAAAGCTGAAAAAAGCTTTAAAAATATATGATAAGCTGAGAAAGAAAAATCCGAATCTTTCTCCGATATCGGCTGAAGGCAGGCAAATTGCAAAAACATGGTGGGGAAAATCCTGGTGCGATAATTTGGAAAAATACGAGGTGTATCAACACAGGCTTGGCAAAGGGCGCTCGTATTTGAGAACAGGCTTAGTTCTGGATTTGCAAATTGAAAAAGGCTTGGTTAAATCGTTGGTCGTTGGTTCCGGAAGAAAACCTTACGAGATAAATATAAGGATTGACTTATTGAACAAAGAGACAGAAAAAGAAATAATGGATTTAGCAGGGAATAAAATTGAATCGCTAGAGCAGTTGCTGCTTGGGCAATTTCCAAAGGAATTCGGAGATTTATTTTTGAAGCAAGATGGCGGCATATTTCCTTCGCCAAAAGAAATTCACTTTAGTTGCAACTGTCTGGATTATGCGGATATGTGCAAGCATTGCGCAGCTGCGCTTTACGGAGTAGCTGTGCGACTTGACAAAGATCCTTTACTGTTTTTTAAATTGCACGGGATTGACTTTAACGTATTTTTGAAGAAAACAGCAGAGAGCAAATTGTCTTTGCTTTTGCAAAACGCAGGTAAAAAGACTGGGCGGGTTATTGAGGATTGTGATGTTGGAAAGGTTTTTGGGGTGTGATAAATCTTGCAATTTCGCAATGCAATTGCAGAATTGCAAAAAAAAGCGGCGATTTTGTGAAAATTTTACTATATTTGCTATATGAAGCAATTTGACAGGTCTTTGAAAAATGAACTTTTGCTTGCCGCAAAGGAGTTCCCCGCAGTAACCATATTCGGGCCAAGGCAATCCGGGAAAACAATTCTTGCGCAAATCGCCTTCCCTAAAAAACCTTACATATCTTTTGAATACCCTGATATTAGAAACATTGCTTTGAGCGACCCAAGGGCGTTTTTGTCGCAATATAAAAATGGTGCCATTTTAGATGAAATTCAAAAAGCACCGGAATTGCTGTCCTATTTGCAGGGAATTTTAGATAAAAGCAACAAAAATGGACTATTCATATTAACCGGAAGCCATCAACCGGAGCTTCAAGGAGCCGTAGCCCAAAGCCTTGCAGGAAGAACTGCCGTACTTGAGCTTTACCCTTTTTCTATTGAAGAAACCCTTAGCATTCCGCGTATTTCAAAAAATATTTGGGAACTTATTTTTAACGGATTTTTTCCAAGGCTTCTGGCAAAAAAAATACGGGCAGAGTCTTTTTACAGGTCTTATGTCGCAACTTATCTGGAGAGGGATTTGCAAAGCATTGTTCATATTAGCGATAAACCCAGATTTGAAAAATTTTTAGTTCTGCTCGCTTCAAGGGTTGGGCAATTGGTAGATTACAGTTCTCTTTCCAACGATGTAGGAGTTTCGCAAAATACAATTAAAAATTGGATAAATGCTTTGAAATCGCTTTATCTTATTTTTGAGCTTATGCCTTGGCACAGCAATATTCGCAGAAGGCTTGTAAAAACTCCAAAACTTTATTTTACAGATACCGGCCTGGCGTCTTATTTAATGGGAATCAGAGACAGGCAAACTTTGGAGAGGCATCCGCTTAGGGGCTTAATTTTTGAAAATTTTGTTTTGATGGATTTAGTCAAGCATGAATGGAATAGGGGGCATAAACCTTCGCTATATTTTTTTAGAGATTCCATAGGAAATGAGGTTGATGTTTTATGGGAACAAAATGGGTTTTACACGCCAATAGAGATAAAGAGCGCAGAAACTTTTAATGCCGATTTTGTCAAAGGAATTTTTGCTTTTCAAAAAATGCTGCATGAAACGAAATTTGAAAAACAATTATTACCGGGCATGGTTATTTGCAATGCGGAGCAGACATTAACATTTAAGGGGGTGAATATTCGCAATTTGTTGTTAAGCGATGGGAGGTGGCTATAAATTCATGCCCCCGCCACTGTGATACCCTTACCATTATGCTCTTCAAAACGCATATACAGCTTCTCTTCCCAAGGCTTTCCGGCAGAACGGTCAAAAAGAACAAGCCAACCCTCGCTTGAACCAACCTTATCCATATAAACCGACAACTGCTCCAAACCATCTGAAAGACTTTTCTCACCTCTCAATATTTTTAACTCAATCGGGTATTTATGCCCCTCGTAAACAACGCATAAATCCGACCGCTTTGTGCCAAGTGCCATCTCTCTTATAATCTGACCGCCGCCGTTGATTACACGCTGCAAAAAGGCTTGAAATACCAAATGCGGGGCAGCTTCATCATACTGATATAAATTCTCCTTATAACGCTCTATCCAAATTTCGCTGTTCTCTCGCCAGAAAATTTGAAATTCCTTGAGCAATATATTTATATCTATTTTGCCACATGCAATATACTTAGGCAGGTCATCGCTAGGTCTTTCACGTTTCAAAATTTCTTGAGGCGAACTGTTCAGCATTCTGATTATCACTTCTGCATAAATCTGATTTGCAGGCTCAACAAGGCCGCCGGATTCTCTTATCAAACCCAAATCTCTTGTGTATAGATAATCATCGGAAGCCTTGTTTATAATATCTTCACCTAAAATCAACGGCTGTATTACCCTGCGAACCCTAGGCTCTTTTAGCCGCTCCATCAAACTGTCAAAATGGGTTGGGCGTTTAAGTATCAATTCGTTTATCGCCGTTTCTGCCATCTCTTGCGTTATGAGAATAGAATAATCTTTTTTGCATATTTTTTCCACGCATTCTCTTGCTATCGCATTTACAAGCCAAGGCTGCCCGTTTGTCTGCTCAAAAATATAATCCACCGACTGAGGCTCAAAAATTTGACCCGTTTCTGCGGTATGCTGGCTGTAAAGCTCCGCAACATCGTCTTTGGTAAATGTCTTTATTGACAAGGATTCAGTTACAATATTAAACGGGCTTGCGCCGCCCAACGTAACGGAATCATCTCTTATGTGGGCTTTGTAGTCCCGAATGTTTCGCATTCCAACTAGGGCAAGAGAATGAACAAAGGGGACATCCGACCTATTTATGTAACCGTTTCTAAGCTGTCTCAAAAAAGTTATAAGAGTTCCATTGGATAGACAATCCGCTTCGTCAAAGAGTATAATTAGAGGTTTATCCAAAGTTTTGCAATACGCAACAAGCGTTGTTCGCAATACATTAGCAACATCGCTGTAATCCGCGTTTGCAGCAAAACCGCCGGGCATATCAAAATCGCTAAGGGCAACCTTTATGCTTTTTACGATAGCGGGAATGCCTTTTTCCGGCTCTGTAAAAGATTGTATCTCCTCCAATGAGCAGTATAGGGCATAATACTCCTGTTCAGCCTTTATCTTGCGAGCTAATCCTTTAAGCAAGGTCGTTTTCCCGCTTTGCCTTGCAGCGTGAATAACAAAATACTGCTTTGAATCTATTAAATTCATCAAGTCTTCGCCAAAGCCCCGCAAAGAGTCAAGCATATAATGTTCGCTCGG
>LIUI01000124.1 GCA_001462235.1 Fibrobacteria bacterium GUT307 | reverse complement strand
AAACAAAAAAGCCAGCGGAAGGCACAGAGACCTAAACGATGTAGAATCTTTGGAAAAAATCTTAGAACTAAGTAAAACTAAACACTCTAATGCAACCTGAGACCTAATTTTTTTCTATATTCATCTCTAAATGCCCCATTTTCGCAAAATAACACCCGCCGCTAGACCTTGCTATGCAAAGCCCGCCGCTTGCGGGGGCGGGCTGTGTGAAAAATTAAGCAAGATAATATTTTTTCTCTCTGCTTTTCATCGGGATGTTCCTTTGTGAGTTCTATTGCAAAAGCATGGAGCAAAATTTTTTCTGCTGCTTCCAAATCCATTCCGCGGGATTGCAAAAAAAACAAAGCCTCCTCATCCAAGCCACCGCAAGTGCTGCCGTGCGAACATTCAACTTCATCGCAGTAAATTTTGAGTTCCGGTTTTGAAATGGCTTTTGCACTCGGCGAAAGCAAAATGCTGTTTACCAACTGCCTTGAACTTATATTCGTGCAATGCCTGCCTGCCTCTATAATTCCGTTAAAAATTGCCTTTGAATTATCGCTTAAAATATGCCGGGCAAACAAAAAACTCTTTGTATTTTGAGCCTTGTGCGCAACATGAATTTTTTGCTCCGTTCCCAAAAGCGAAAGGCTCCTATACTCAAAAACTGCCCCCTCCCCGCAAAGCTCAACGCTTATATCGCTCTGTGAATTGAAAGACAAAATGCACAAACGCTCATTCTCCGCCAAGGAAAATTTTTGCGAGGTATTTTCTGAGATAAGCAAAAGATTATTCATGTTAGGTAAAAGATAAAATTTTCTACATTCCACAAATGGCTTTTAAGCCTCCTTTTCTCGGTTTGAAAATCCTTGGCGATGTGGATTTGAATTCGGTAATTCCATTGATAAATTGGCGGATGTATTTTGGCGCATGGGATTTGAGGCCGGCTCAATATACAGAGGCACACAAAAATTTGGAAAGCGATTCCCGCGTTTTGCTTAAAGAAATTGTTGATAAAAAATTGCTAAGAGCAGCGGCCGTTGTTGGTTTTTTTGAGGTTCAAAGAATCCAAGACTCGCTTTCTGTTTTGGATAAGGAAGGGAGTGAACTGGCAAAACTGCATTTTTTAAGGCAGCAAAAAGCTGGGGAATGCGAAAATTTCCTGAGCATGGCAGATTTTTTTAACCCCAAAGGAAAGGATTTCATAGGGCTTTTTGCCGCCACCGCAGGCTTGGATGCACACAAAGCGGAAAAAAACTTCAAAGACCAAAACGACGACTATTCTGCAATAATTTTAGGGCTTTTAGCAGACCGCCTAGCTGAGGCTCTTGCCGAAAAATTGCACAGAGACATCCTAGGCGGAATTGGGATTCGAGCCGCTCCGGGTTACCCAGCCAGCCCAGACCACACGGAAAAAGCCACTATTTGGAAATTGCTCTCCCCGGAAAAAAATATTGGAATTTCGCTAACGGAAAACTATGCTATGAACCCGGTAGCCTCCGAATGCGGCTATTTTACAACGCACCCAAAGAGCTGCTATTTCAAGGTTGGCAAAATAGGCGAAGACCAGCTTGCAGATTACGCAAGGCGAAAGGGCATGGCGGTAGAAGAGTTGCGAAAGTGGATTAGTTAAAACTATTTCTATTTTCCCCCTATGTTTCGTTTTCTTTTTTTAACACTCATTTCTCTTGCTTTTGCAACCTCTGCAGAGGGAGGCAAAACCGCCGCTTGGATAACTCTTGAAGGTGATGTGGACCCCGGTATGAGCGATTATGCCAAACGTGCCATAGCAGAAGCCGTTGCAAAAAAACCGGACTTGATTGTTTTTGAGGTGAACACCTTTGGAGGGCGTTTAGACGCTGCCTTTGAGATTGTAGATACAATCACAGCACTTAAAATTCCAACCGTTGCGCTAGTGCAAAAAAAAGCCATAAGCGCAGGGGCTTTAATTGCCCTTTCCAGCGATAAACTCTATATGCTCCCAAATACCACAATAGGGGATTGCGCTCCCATAGTGCAAAGTTCAGATGGGCAGCCGCAAATAGTTGGCGAAAAAATACAATCCCCGCTCAGGGCAAAATTCCGCAATCTGGCAGAGCGCAATGGGCACCCGCGTTTGCTTTCAGAGGCATTTGTTAGCCCGGATTTAGGTGTTATGGAACTTTCTAACGCAGATACTTTGATTTACATGAATGTAGCCGAATATAACGATTTGCCGGAAGAAGAACAGAAAAAATGGACTAACAAAAAAACTCTTGTAAGGGCAGGCGAGCTTTTAACCATGACTAACGAAGAAGCCTTGCTCTTGAAATTTTCAAAAGGAACTCCGGAAAACATAGAGGAATTCAAAAAAGAACTTAACATAACAAAAACCGAAATTATTGAAATATCTTGGGCAGAAAATTTAACGAGATTTATAGGCACAATATCCGGCGTGCTTATGATTTTAGGCTTTGGCTTGCTTTATATGGAATTCAAAACACCCGGTTTTGGAGCATTTGGCATTATTGGCATTGTGCTTATAGCAACCGTATTTTTAGGGCAATATGCAAGCACTTTGCACGACAAACTGCCTCTTGTTTTGCTTTGCTTGGGCGTTGGGTTTATGCTCCTTGAAATTTTTGTTTTGCCCGGCCTTATGATTTGCGGCGCGCTTGGCATAATATGCTTTGTGGCGGCTCTTGCAATGTCTTTTGATGTTTCCTCTTTACCCGCTTTTGCGCCTAATTTGGCATTCCTTTCTAACTGGCAATACGGTTTGCTGTATATAATGCTGTGTGCCTTGCTTGCTTTATCCCTGCCAATTATGGCTTCAAAATATTTAATCCCCATGCTCCCGGAAGGCCTTACTCCCATAAATAAAACCGATTTATCCAAAGCATATTCCCCTGTTGAAGAATTTGTGGAAGAGATAAAAAAAGGCGATATTGGCGTAGCTCTAACGGACTTGCGTCCTAGCGGGCATGTTAAATTTGGAGATAAAATGTTAGATGCCCAGTCCAGGAGCAATTTTATAGAAGCAGGCTCAGCAGTAAAGGTTGATTTTGTGGAAGCCGGGAAAGTTTGGGTGATTTCTAACAAAGGGTAGTGTAGTCTTTCTATCAAAGAGCATAGCAATGGTGAATTTTGTATATTACCATAGCAAAATTAGGAGTTTTTCTATGAACGTATTTTTTAAGCCTTTGTTTTCTTTGGCTTTTCTGTTTTGCTTTATTTGGCAAAACGCAAATTCACAAACCCTAAATTACTACGATGAAAAGGAAGAATATCTGCCTCCTTACAATCCCGATGTGGTAATAATAAGCCCTGATGTGGAAAAATGGATGAATGAGCAACTTGCTAATAAAGATAGCAAGAAAAGAACTATTGAAATGAAAACTGATGTTATGGGCAGGGTAAAATCAAGTACTGATAAAATTGATAGAGACGAGGTAAAAGTTATAGAGAACAAGCAAAAAAGGCTGGTTTTAGTTTCAGATATGCACATACGGGAAAATGATGCGGAACCTGTGTATGCCAGCTATGAATATAATTTGGAGACTGGGAAAAAGAATTATTCGTTAAATGGCAAGAAAATAAACGAAAAAGAATACATTGAATATCTAGACAATGACTTAAAGAAATTCAGGCAAGAGAAAAGAGGCAAGAGAGATTTGCCTGTTCGAGGCGTAATAAGTTCAGATGACCGTAGTTGGACGGCATGGATGACAGCAGAAGAAATTTCCGAATTAACAAAAAATTACAAAGAACTCATTATTGATGATTATAAGGAGCCTGTATCAGTGGCTAGTGTAACATCCATTTTATCAACAATTCAGCTATCAACATTGGGCCATAACAATGGCTATAAAGGCAATGGAATAGGAGTTTACGTAATGGAAGCTTATTGCAGGGACACAAGCATTCCAATATTAAACTCAAGCAAATATACAAATAAATGTTCTGGCACTGTTGATACGCATCATAGTAAGGTTGTAAATGTAATTCAATATGCTGCTCCTTTGGCACATATTTTTGGCTTTGGAAATTCATCTACGCATCCTTCAAACCCATTTTCATATTCTCCTCCCATGGAAATAGGTACGCATAGTTATTGTTGGAACCCAGGAGATAGGCTCTATGACAGCTATGATGCGAACATGGACAATTACATTTATGATAACAAAATAATAAATTTTGTGGCGGCAGGAAATCAAGGAAAATGTAACTCAACACTTGATGTATCATCTCCAGGTAAAGCATTGAATGCAATAACCGTTGGAGCTGTAGATCCTATCACAAATAATTATAAAAATTATTCAAGATGGAGAAATCCTTTACTTAGAGACAATTCTTCTATGTTTTACAATCAAACATTTGATGGCAGTGATAAACCAGAGATAGCGATGTATACCGATATAGATATGGGTATTTACGGTTTTATAGATGGCACAAGTGCAGCTACACCCCTTGCGGCAGGTTTCACGGCATCCTTATTAGAGCAGCATCCTTTCTTTAAGCGACAACCAGCTTTAATGAAAGCAGTTCTTTTGACTGGAGAAACAATACCTATTCAAAATGCCAATTCTTGGGATACGGATAATTATTCTAATTCTTATAATACTGGAGTTGCCAAAAAAATTATGAATTATTCCAGCGTTGCTTGGGGAACAAGAAGTGCATGGTGGAGCGGTGGAAACTCGGCGCATTTTGATTCCAATAGAGAAATAAGATTTACGGAAAATAATATTCAGGCAAATAAACGTTACAGAATAGCCATAGCATGGCTTGTTCACGGTGGATATATGTACCAATATGGGAGATTGGCTCAAAACATTGATTTATATGTTGTGCAAAATGGTGGAACCATAGCTTCTTCTACATCATCAACAAACTCTTTTGAAATTGTGGACTTTGTAACCACGTCAAATGCCCCTTTAACCATAGTTATAAAGAGAGCTTCTAATATCCATGGCAATGTACTCTTAGGCTACCATTTGCGGGAAAATTTCTGATGAAAACTTCTTCTATAATACTTGCTTGCATTGTTCTGTTATCGGCTATGCTTTTGTCTTGTTGTTTTTTTGACTCGGATGAATTGCCGATTATGGATAGTAAAGTAGTTTCATATAAAATGATCTGGAATAAAGAAGGATATGGCGAGTATTTAGTGGCAACTGAACAATTACAT
>LIUI01000123.1:30494-32059 GCA_001462235.1 Fibrobacteria bacterium GUT307 | reverse complement strand
GATGGAAAATATATTTATTCCTCCAATGGTTCCAAGTTTCGGGTATGGAATGCACAAAACGGCAATGAAGTTTTTAACAATAAAACATACACTGCCAATGCATACTCTTTTAGCCCAGACGGAAAATACTTATTAACCCAAGATGCAAAAAAATCCCTCAAATTATGGGACTTGGCAACTGGAAAGGACATCAGGTCTTTCAACGGCAACGAATACCAAATAGTTTTTGACCGCTTCAGCCCAGACGGCAAAATTATAGTTGCCCATGAATTATCAGGATGGACCGGCCAAAAGATATCCATTAAAATGTGGGATGTAGAAAGCGGCAAGGATATCAGAACCATGAACCCAATCAAAAAGAGTGGCGTTTTATTTGGCCCTAATTTCGGGGACTTCACCCCAGATGGAAAACAGATGCTGATACGTACTTGGGAAAATGACATTGATATAGCCGTATTTAAAATTCTTGACACAGAAAGCGGCGAAGAAATAAGAAAATTCTCAAATCGTGAAAGTTCATTCTATTTTCATTTAGGCTTCTTAGGCCCGGACGGAAAATGGATAGTGCAAACTGCACACAATGATTTTTTTATTTGGGATAGTGCGAATGCCGTAAAGAAATTCAATCTTGCCGGTTCCATACCAACAGCCAGCAAAGACGGCAAATATATTCTCTCAGGCTCCAACCTTCCCCCGGGTTCGAATTATACCCAGTTATATACCCCTTCAAGCCCCCCTTTTTATAAGCCATATATCGGCTTATGGGATGCCGACTTCAACAAAATATGGGACAAGCAAGTTCAGCTCAATAGTTCTGCAATTATAACATCAATAGATTTCACCGCCGACATGACGCAAATCCGTGCGGCATTTCAGGTTCGCACAGGAAGCAATTCCCATGAATACCAAATCAAGCTATTTGACATAACCAATGGCCGTGAAATTATCTATTTAGACACAGGCAAGTACCCGCCAGCCATCCTCCCAGACGGCAAGCACGCAATTCTGCGTGATGAGCATTCTTTCAATTTGAGGGAAATAAAGAGCAAAAAAACAATCAAAACCTTCTACGGCCACGACAGGGAAATTAAGTCGCTTGATTTAAGCTCGGACGGCAATAAGGCAATTACAAGCGATGGCAAGGTAATTAGGGTTTGGGATTTGGGTGTTCAGTAAGTGGATATAAACGGTACTGTTTGACGTTTTTGCATCGGGGTTCTGATAATTACAACCCCGCTATTTCCTCTGTCGACAAACCGGTTATTTCAGAAATCAAATCAATATCAAACCCTTTGGCTTTCATTTTCTTGGCATCTTCCGCCTTGCCATCCGCTTTGCCATCTATATAACTCGTGCTCAACGCACTGCGGGCATCGCGCAAGTTATCCATGTAATTGCGATAGCGACGAAGTTCCTTCTCGCTCATGCCGGCTTCTTTCAAACGCTCACGAGCTTCCGGCAAACCGGGGGCTGTAAAACTTTCCGGTATCTCACCGGTCTGCAAAAAACTTATCCACTCGTCAAGAGAACTCTTTGCCACATTGTCAAAATCATCCACCTTAAGC
>LIUI01000123.1:29991-30262 GCA_001462235.1 Fibrobacteria bacterium GUT307 | reverse complement strand
CTTGCTCAAACGAAGAACGTCTTCAGGTTTATTCATGCCCCTGAACTCGGTTTTACCATGATAAGCGTAATCTTCTCCCTGGCCTATGCCAAAGTAAACTATGCTCACGGAATAAACTTTTTTCACCTTAGAATAATCATCGCCAAGATTTATATATTCGGTTATGGCTTTTGAAGTGCCGTAAAGCATTCTTTGGAAATAATTCAGCATTCTGCTGTTTTGAACCTCTATTATCGCAAGCTCTCCCGTGCCAAGCTCGGCAAGCATATCC
>LIUI01000123.1:0-29857 GCA_001462235.1 Fibrobacteria bacterium GUT307 | reverse complement strand
CCCGATTGAATTTGTCGTTTTCGTCTTCTTGGTTGCTTTCGCTTTCGAGCATTCTCTGTATTCTTACATCTGTTTTGAGGAGAGTGGTTAAAAATCCCTCCAACACCACGAAATTGGCTTTTTGGCGTAAAAGTCTTTTGGCGGCATAGTCAAAACGAATGTATTTGGACATAAGGGGTAAGGTAGAAAATATTTACTACATTTTCCAATAATGAAAACCATTGTAGTTAAAATTGGCGGGTCGCTTGCAATAGACGAATCCAAATTGCTGGATTTTGCCGCGGCGGCGGCGGAAGTTTCCAAAGAATTTCGCCTAGTTATTGTGCATGGCGGCGGTAAGGATATAAATGCAAACATCGCTTTGCTTAACGAAGAGCCTAAATTCATAGATGGGCTTAGGGTCACAACCCCTGCCATAATGGATATGGTAGAGATGACCCTTAGTGGCAAGGTTAATAAAAAACTAGTGAGAATGCTGCTTTCAAATAATGCAAATGCCGCAGGCATTTCCGGCGTTGACTCAAAACTCTTGGAAGCAAAGCCCTTGCAAGGCAAGGGCGATTTAGGAGCAGTTGGAGATATTTTCAAAGTAAATACGCAAATTCTGGAAGCATTCTTTTCTGCAAACATAACGCCGGTAATTTCTCCGGTATCTTACGGAGATGGTATTTCTTACAACGTAAACGCAGACACCGCCGCTTCTGAGATTGCAATAGCATTAAAGGCAGATTGCTTTGTTTTGATAAGCGATATAAGCGGAGTTTTAGACGAAAATAAAAAAATATTTCCGCGTTTGAACAAAGAACTCGCAAACCGTTTAATTGAAAAAGGCGTAATCTCCGGAGGCATGATTCCAAAAGTGCGTGGTGCATTAGCCTCCATAGAAAGAGGCTTAAAAGCAATTCACATTGTTGGCTGGGAAGGAGCAGAAATTTTTAAGAAACAAATTGCAGGAACCGGGAATAGCGGGAGTATTGTTAGCTAGGATTTACTATATTAACGCAAGAAACAACAGGAGTTTTGTATGCAGATGTTTTTTATTGCCGTTGTTGCGTTTTTTGCAATAGTTGCTTTGATGGTTATATTTATTTATAATTCCATGGTAAAATTTCGCAATAACCGCGAAAACGCTTTTGCCGATATTGATGTGCAGCTTCGCCAGCGCCATGACTTAATTCCCCAATTGGTAGAAGTGGTACGCGGCTATGCAAAGCATGAGAGCAGCTCATTGCTGGCAATCATAGAAGCTCGCAGCGGTGCAGTCCAAGCTAGTTCAATTGAAGAAAAAATCGCTGCCGAAAACAAATTAACCTCTGCCTTGCAGGGATTGAAGCTTACCATTGAAAGCTACCCTGAACTAAAAGCAAATCAGCATTTTATGCAACTTCAGGAAGAAATTTCCGATGTTGAAAATAAACTTGCCGCCAGCCGCCGTTTCTTTAATTCTGCAACAAGGGAATATAACACTTACATTCAAACCTTCCCTGCAAATCTTCTCGCAACAAGGTTTAGTTTTTATAAGGAAAAATCCTTTGACTTGATTTCTGACCGAGCTGTGATTAGCGAAGCTCCGAAAATACAGTTTTAATTCTTATGGGATATGCAGGATATGCAGGATATGTAGGCCTTGAAACCAGACGGGCACGCAATAACAGAAATTCGTTTATACTTTTAGCGATTTTTCCTCTGATATTGTTTGGCGTATTATATATCGGTTGTTCCTTTTGGGGTTCAACAGATTTATTTTTTCCGCTTCTTCGTTGGGTTGCTCTGGGCGTTTTTATCTGGTATGCTATAGCTTATTTATTTAATGACCGCATTATTGATTGGGCTACCGGAGCTAAACCTTTGCAACGCATGGGGAATAAAAGGGTGTATAATTTGGTGGAAAACCTTTGCATTTCTTGCGGAATGACCATGCCGAAAATTCTTATTATCGAAGACTCCGCATTAAATGCTTTTGCTAGCGGTATCAACACCGGGTCTTATGCCGTTACTTTAACTCGTGGTATTATAGAGAATTTGGATGATAAAGAATTGGAAGGGGTTATTGCTCATGAGTTAACTCATATTCGTGAAAATGATGTTCGTTTATCTATAATCGCTACTGTGTTTGTTGGAATTTTTGCCTATCCTGTAAAACTTTTATCCGGCGGTAATATTTTTCTTTTTTTAAGATTAATGATGACGCGTGGCGCATGGCGTTTTTTTATTTGGTTTTTGTTCTTTATCCCTGTTTTCATTTTAGGTTTTGGTTTGTCTAAACTGGTGAATCTTGCTATTAGCCGCAACAGGGAATATGCAGCGGATATAGGTGCGGCAAAATTAACCAAAAACCCCAAAGCATTGGCAAGCGCTCTGCGTAAAATTTCCGGAAAATCCGTTTTGTTTGAAGGCCGTGCAAATCTGGTATCTCACTTGCTCATAGAGCATAACTCGTTTGAAACGGATTTTCTCAAAGAACATCACCCGCCCCCGACACCTACAATTGCCCGCATACAAGAGATGTTTGAAACTCACCCGCCTATTGAACATCGTATATGGATATTGGAGAAATTTTAGCAATGCCAGACATCCTCACACAATTCTTAACCGAAACCGAAAGCAAAGGCATCTCGCTCTACCCTGCACAGGAAGAAGCCGTTATGGAACTCTTGGATGGCAAAAATGTAATCCTCGCAACGCCAACTGGCTCGGGCAAATCGCTGGTTGCCAGTTTTTTGCACCGATTGATGCTCTCCAAAAATTTACGCTCCGTTTATACCTGCCCAATAAAAGCACTTGTGAATGAAAAATGGATTGCGCTCTGCAAAGAATTTGGAGCACAGAACGTTGGGCTTTCTACGGGAGATGCCACGGTAAACCACAACGCACCCATACTTTGCTGCACTGCGGAAATCTTGGAACAAATCGCTTTGAGAGATGGCGAAAATTCAGACATAGGTGCAGTCGCTATGGATGAATTTCATTATTATAGCGACAAGGAAAGAGGGGTTGCTTGGCAAATCCCGTTGCTTACTATGAAGCGTGCTCAATTCCTCTTAATCTCTGCAACGCTTGGAGATACCGCATTCTTTGAACAAGAAATGACAAAGCTTAACGGGCTTCAGAGCGTGTGCATAAGAAATGCGCAGCGCCCTGTTCCTCTGGAGTTTGCATACTCAGAAAGCCCGCTCCCCAACGAAGTCCAAAGATTACTGAATGAGGGCAAAGGTCCCGTTTATGTGGTGCATTTCACGCAGAGCGAGGCTGCGGAGAATGCTCAGGCGTTCACAAGCTTAGACATCGCTGGTTTGCTTAAAAAAGACAAAATCGCAGAGGCCATTGCTGATTTCAGATTTTCAAGCCCCTTTGGCGCAGATATAAAAAGATGGCTGAGGCAGGGCATTGGGCTTCATCACGCAGGGCTTTTGCCCAAGTACAGAATTTTAACCGAAAGGATGGCACAGCAGGGATTGCTTCCGGTTATTTGCGGGACGGATACTCTTGGAGTTGGCGTTAATGTGCCTATTCGCACAGTTCTCTTTACAAAATTGTGCAAATTCAACGGCGAAAAAACTTCCATCTTGCCTGTTAGGGACTTTCATCAAATTTCCGGCCGTGCGGGGCGCAAGGGTTTTGACACCGTAGGTTATGTTGTTGCACAGGCACCGGAACACGTTATAGAAAATAAACTGCGTGAAGCAAAGGCGAGCAAAAGCGGACGCAAGTTTCAGCACGCAAGTCCACCTGAGAAAGGTTTTGTGAATTGGGACAAAACAACTTTTGAGAAGCTCATAAACGGGCAGCCCGAAAAACTGGTTTCAAGGTTTGCGGTGGATGCGAATATAATTTTACAAACCTCATCTCACGGCTGCCGCGCCTTGCATAACTTGATAATGAACAGCCACGACACAAAAGAGCAAAAGAAAATCCACATAAAAAGGGCAATTCAAATTTACCGCTCTCTCATCTCACAGGGCATCATAGCAAACGGCAAACCAGCAGTTGACTTGAACGACCGCTTTGCCATGCACCAGCCTCTCTCGCTTTGGCTCTTGGAAAGCATAGAGAAAATTCCCGATTTGAACGCTTTGACCCTGCTCACCCTTATAGAGGCGATTTTGGAAGAGGCAGAGATGGTTCGCCGCAAACAGCTCTCAAAACTCAAAAACGAAGCGATTGGAGAGATGAAGTCTCAGGGGATTGAATTTGAGGAAAGGCAGGCACGTCTTGAAGAGATGTGTCCGCCTGAGCCTGAGAATGCGGAGTGGATAGAAGCGAGCTTTGGTGAGTTTTCAAAGAGGCATCCTTGGGTTGGGGGCGAGCGTGTCCATCCGCAGACCGTAGCTTTGGAAATGTTTGCGGAATGCCTTTCTTTTTCTGGCTATATAAAGCAGTATGGCTTGGAACGTATAGAGGGTCTCTTGCTTCGCCACATAAACAGCGTTTACAAAGTTCTGGCACACACCGTGCCCGAGCGTTTCAAGAACGAAGAAATTCTTGAAATGCAGGATTATCTGCGTGAGATGCTACAACGTGTTGACAGCTCTCTTTTGGACGAGTGGCAACGTATGCAAAATCCCGAGTTCATCCTTCCCGAGGAGCGTGAAGAACCTTTGCCACCCTTTGCAGTCAGCGAGCGAATGGTCAAAGCTCTTGTGCTGCAATTTTTGGTCGCCTGGGGCAAAGGAGATTTTGCCGCCGCTGCCGATTGTCTTGAGCCTAGCGAGGAATTCAACGAAAAAAAACTGGCAACACTTCACAAGCAATACACAGAGACGCACAAGGAATTGCGGCTGGATGCAGAAGGCCGTTCCAACAAGCACACATCTATAGAGAAGAGAGGCGATACTTGGCTTATGCAAAGAATGCTGCAAGACTATGACGAGCAAAACGATTGGCAAGCAGAGTTTGCTGTTGATTTGGTGGAGTCCAAGAGAGATGAGAGGCTGGTGATGAGGTTAAGTGGGCTGGCAAGGCTGTAATTTTCTATCTTTATAAGACTATGATGAATAATACCGCTACAATGAACATAGAAGGTAAGGATTATACCTTCCCTGTGGTAAAGGGAACTCAAAATGAGTTTGCCATAGACATAACCAAGTTAAGGGATCAGAGCGGCTACATTACGCTTGACGATGGTTTCACAAATACCGGTAGCTGCACCAGCGCAATCACCTACATAGATGGCGATAAAGGCATCTTGCGCTACAGAGGCTACCCTATTGAAGAACTCGCCGAAAAAAGCACTTTTGTAGAAACAGCTTGGACAATCATTTGGGGCAGGCTCCCAACGCAAAGCGAACTTCGCCGCTTTTCCATGCTTTTAACAGAGCACGAGCTTTTGCACGAAGGTCTAAGGCACCATTACAACGGCTTTCCCATAGATGCACCGCCAATGGCAATCTTGAGCGCAATGATAAATTCAATCAGTTGCTACCATCACGATCTGCTATCCAACAACCTAACCGATGTGGACTTTGAAGAAGCGGCTGCAAGATTGATTTCAAAAATTCGCACCATTGCGGCAGCGGCGTATAAAATGAGCACCGGCAGGCCTGTTATGTATGCAATTCCGGAATACGGATATGTGCAAAACTTTTTGCACATGATGTTTTCCCTGCCAAATCGCTTGCACATTGCAGACCCGGATATTGTAAAGGCTCTTAATTTAATTTTAATTCTGCACGCAGATCATGAACAAAACTGCAGCACAAGCACGGTTCGCATGGTTGCCAGCGGCGGTGCAAATTTATTTGCGAGCGTTTCTGCGGGAGTATGTGCCTTATGGGGTCACTTGCACGGCGGCGCAAACCAAGCGGTTATTGAAATGCTGGAAGACATTCGCAAATCAAATATTTCTGTCAAGGACTTTGTTGAAAAAGTCAAGCGCAAAGAGAACGGCATTAAGCTAATGGGTTTTGGACATAGAGTGTACAGAAACTTTGACCCTCGCTCCAAAATTCTACGAGACGTTGCCCAAAAAGTTTTGCAAAAACTAGGGCAAAGCAATGAACTTTTGGATATTGCCCAAGAGCTTGCAGATATAGCTTTGCACGACGATTATTTTATCCAACGCAAACTTTATCCGAATGTGGATTTTTATTCCGGCATAATAATGAAAGCCATAGGCATTCCTTTGAATATGTTTACGGTAATGTTTGCCATTGGGCGCACGCCGGGATGGATAGCCAACTGGAAAGAAATCCACGATAATCCCAAGCAAAAAATTTACCGCCCGCGCCAAGTTTACATAGGCGAAAGCATAAGGCATTACGAGCCTATTGACACAAGGGGAGTATAGTACCACGCGCCACTACCCAGCGGTGCGTGGCTATTTCTGCCAAGTTCATATCGTGAGTGGCTATTAAAAAAGCTTGGCCAAATTTTTCGTTGAGTTCTAAGATGAGCTGTTTTAGCATTTCTGCGTTTTTTTCGTCAAGGTTTCCGCTAGGCTCGTCTGCTATAATCAAACTAGGGTTGTTCATCAAGGCACGGGCAAGGGCAACACGCTGGCGTTCTCCACCAGAAAGTTCGCGTGGCAAATGCTGTGCTCGCTCCAAAAGCCCAACAGCATCCAAAAGTTCCAAGGCTTTTTTGGTGCTATCGCTTTTGTTTCGCTTGTCTATTCTGGCCGGCATAAGCACATTTTCTAAGGCGGTAAATTCAGAAAGCAAATGGTGAAACTGAAACATAAAGCCTAAATTTTTGCGATGGAATAAATTTATTTCATGTCTTGAAAATTTATCCATATTTTTGCCGTTGAAAAAAACCGAACCTTCGGTTGGCTTATCCAATGCACCTACTATATTCAAGAATGTGGATTTGCCGGAACCGCTGGCTCCGGTAAGTACAACTATGCAACCTTCGCTCAGTTGAAAATTCACATCTTTTAAAATCTCAAGATTCCCGCCGGTTTCCCTATATGATTTGGATAATCCCCTTGTTTCCAGCAAAAATGACATTTTACCCTTCTTGAAGTGTTTGAATAGCATCTATCAATTTTTGAGTATCGCTTATTAAATTGGCATTATTGCTTTTCACTAACTCCCAGTTGCCATTTTTTGCAGCCGTTTCAAGTTCATAGGCACGGTCGCCAATATCATTTGCATAAATTGTTCTGGCGCTGCCCTTCAAAGCATGAACAGAAACTACATAATCATCACCGGTATCTTCTTGCATTTTTTTCAATAAAGCCGGAATGTGCTTCTTAAAACTAAAAAGTATTTTTTCAAATTCACTCTCCGAACCAAATTGCGCAATACCTTCCTCAAAATCCACATACTGCTCTACAATTTCTTTACTCATTTTTCCTCTTTAGTCTTCTATTTCTATATAGGAGTTTGATATTTCCATGAATTTATCTTGTATCTTTTCAAAAACATCTACTATCACAGGGTCAAAATGCGTATGCCTTCCTTCCAATATAATTTTACACGCTTGCTCATGGTTCATAGCACCGCGATAAATGCGGTCTTTTGTCACTGCATCATAAACATCCGCTATTGCCATAATCCTTCCGGACAGAGGAATTGCCTCCCCTCTAAGCCCGTTTGGGTAACCGGTTCCGTCATATTTTTCGTGATGGCTTAAAGCTATTTGCTCGGCAAAAAGCAAATAATGCTGGCTTGGCATTTTTCTGTAAAGGCCGCCTAAAACAGCGGCACCCTTTGTGGTATGGGATTTCATTATATTATATTCTTCTTCGGTTAATTTACCCGGCTTTAAGAGAATAGAATCCGGGACTCCAACTTTGCCAATATCGTGCAAGGGCGCGGCACGCACCATTTTTTTCAAAAGAGTGCCGGTTAAATCGTAAGTATAAGTATTCGTGCTTTCCAGCATCTCTTCTCCCAATGCCTGAAGGTAAAGAGAGGTTCTGTTTGCATGGCCGCTTGTATTTTTATCTCTGCTTTCCAAAAGCGCGCTGAATGTGCTTATAAGCCCATTTTCTATTGATTGCAGGGCATTTTCAAGGTTGGTGCAGTAATAGGCTATGTTTAAGTGGGTATTTACGCGATGCAAAAGAACAGAGCGGTCAAAGGGTTTTGTTATATAATCCACCGCACCGAGTTCCAAGGCTTTGGCTTCTGTTTTTTTATCGTTAGAAGAGGTTACAAAAATCACGGGTATTCTGGCTATGGCAGTAAGTTCCTTTAATTTTTCAAAAAGTTCAAAACCGCTCATGCGTGGCATCTCAATATCTAAAAGAACAAGGTCCGGCATTTTTTTAATCACAAGTTCCAAAGCCTGCTCTGCACTGGATGCCATGATAAATTCCTTGCATAGTTCGCCCAGAGTAATATCCAAAGCGTCCAGCAGAACCGGAGAATCATCCACTGCTAAAATTACAGAATTCTTTATTAATGTTCTATCTATAAAGTGCATTTTCCCCTACTAATATAGAAATCTAAAAATTTGCCCGTATGAGATTCTTTGCATTTTGCAATTTGCTCCGGCGTACCTTCGGCTACTATGCAACCGCCGTTTTCACCAGCCTCCGGGCCTAGATCAATTACCCAATCAGCGCATTTTACCACATCAAGATTGTGTTCTATCACAATCATGGAATTTCCCTTATCAACCAGCTTTTGCAAGCACTCCAATAAACGGCGAATATCCTCAAAGTGAAGCCCTGTAGTGGGTTCGTCTAGCAGGTAAAGGGTTTTGCCGGTACCCGGCCTGCGAAGTTCGGTTGAGATTTTCATTCTCTGCGCCTCACCACCGCTAAGAGTTGTGCTTGGCTGCCCCAGCTTAACATATCCAAGCCCAATTTCTTGCAAAACGCTCAAAGGGTTTGCGATTTTTGGCAAATTTTTGAAAAATTCAAGTGCCTCATTTATGCTTAAATCCAAAACATCGTATATATTTTTGCCTTTATAAAAGATTTCAAGGGTTGCATCATTAAAGCGTTTACCGCCGCATTCATCGCAAACTATTTGCACATTTGGCAAAATTTGCATTTCAATTTCCATAATTCCCGCACCGCTGCATTTTTCGCACCTTCCACCGGATACATTAAAACTGAACCTGCTTTTTGTAAAGCCTCTAACCTTGCTATCCGGCAAACTTTCAAATAAATTTCTTATCTCGTCAAAAATTTTAGTATAAGTTGCAGGGTTTGAGCGAGGCGTTCTGCCTATTGGGCTTTGGTCTATATCTATAACCTTGTCTATGTATTTTAAACCTTTTATGGATTTGTAGGCACCGGGTTCTTCAATTGCATTGTGAAATTTCTTTGCAATTATTTTTTTTAAAATATGGTTAATCAAAGAGCTTTTGCCGGAGCCGCTAACCCCAGTTACCGCGGTGATAACTCCAAGAGGAAATTCCACATCTATGTTTTTTAGATTGTTGGCACGTGCTCCGGTTATTTTAATCTTAGGAGTTTTATGATTAACATTACGTCTATGTTTGGGAACCTCTATTCTTTTTTTCCCGCTTAAATAAGCCCCTGTAAGCGAAGCGGAATTCTTTTTCAAATCTTCAAAAGCACCCAAAGCCACTACTTTCCCGCCTTCACTCCCCGCCCCGGGACCTATATCTGCTATGCAGTCTGCTCGGCGCATTGTTTCTTCGTCGTGTTCAACCACAATTAAACTATTGCCTTGCACCCGCAATGTTTCCAAAATATTCAAAAGTTTTTCGTTGTCTCTTGCATGAAGGCCAATGCTAGGTTCATCCAAAACATAGAGCACCCCCTGCAAACCTGCGCCAACGTGCCCCGCAAGCCTTATACGTTGTGCTTCGCCTCCGCTAAGAGTTGCAGAACCTCTGTTCAGCGTTAAATAACCCAAACCAACCATTTGCAAAAATTCAAGCCGCCCTTTTATCTCTGCAAAAATTTCTTTGCCAACTCTTTGTTCCTTTTTGCTTAACTTCAATCCGTTAAAAAACTTAACGGAATCATCAACAGACATAGAAGATATTTCGCTAATTCCTTTACCATGAAATCTCATGGCTCTTGCCGCAGCACAAATCCGTTCCCCTTGGCATTCGCCGCATGGCTCAATGTGCATATATTTTTGCAATAGATGAATATGCCATTTATCCCAAATTTCCTGAAGAATGGGAATTATGCTTTGCAACATAGCATCCCGCGCTTTTTTAGGCAATTCTTTCCAAGGCGTTGAAAGCGAAAATCCAACTTTCTTTGCTATAGCTTTATATTCCGGCATCCCATGGTTGCTAAAAATCAACCTGCCATCAGATGCACTTGCTAAAATAGCTCCTTCCTCTATAGAAAGGTTTGGATTTATCAATTTTGAAACTTCTATTTGATAGTTTTTCCCTAAGCCCTTGCAGGTTGAGCATTGCCCTTGTTTATCGTTAAAAGAAAAAAGGCGTGGTTCAATTTCCGGCAAAGAAACTCTGCACTTTGCACAGGCTAGGTTGGAACTCATAATTACGTATTCAGTTGAGAGTTCAGAGTTGAGAGTTGAGAGTTTTTCAAATATGAAAGATACTAGTTTATTTTCACTGATTTTAAATGCTTGTTCTAATGCTTCTATCAATCTGGCTCTGTTTTTTGGTTCTATTAAAATTCTGTCTATAACAACATCTATGGAATGCTTTTCATAGCGTGCGAGTTCCGGAATTTGCCCGTCTAGCTCATACATTTTTCCATCTATTCTGATTTTTGCAAATCCTCTTTCTTTAAGTTCCGCAATTTCCTTGCGGTACTCGCCCTTTCTCTCTATCACAACAGGTGCCATGACAATTGCAGGTTGTTCTATTTGTTCCAGTAAAATATTGTCTGCTATTTGCTCTACTGTTTGCGCTTTTATTTCTTCACCGCATTTTGGGCAATGCGCGGTGCCAAGCCTAGCAAAGAGTAACCTGTAATGGTCAAAAATCTCAACCACCGTCCCCACCGTTGAACGCGGATTGCGGTTTATGGTTTTTTGGTCTATGGATATAGTAGGCGAAATCCCCCTTATGCTCTCTGCATCAGGGCGTTTCATAGTGCCTATAAACTGCCTTGCATAAGAAGAAAGCGATTCTATGTAACGCCTTTGCCCCTCTTGGAAAATTGTGTCAAAAGCAAGGCTGCTTTTTCCGGAGCCGCTAACACCAGTGATTACCACCAAGGAATCCCTTGGCAAATCTATATCCATATTCTTAAGGTTATGTTCTTTGGCTTTGCGAATTTCAATATACCTTGTCATATTGCAGTTCAAGTTTTGTTATGTAGTTGCCGCCAGAAATTTTGCAATCGTATGAATAGCGATTTTCGTAAAGCATGTCTAAACGCTTTTGCGTGCTTGCAATGCCAATCCCTCCGCTTTTATCTTGATTGGTTTTTGGAAAATAGGAGTTTATGCTTTCAAAAATAATTTTGCCGTTTTTAGAACTTATTTTTATGTTTATAAAACTGTCTTTTATAGAAGTCCCTATGCCATGCTTAAAAACATTTTCCAATATAGGTATAAGCAAAAGCGGTGCTACGGGAGCATCCGGCTCGCTTAAATCCGTTTCCAAACTAAAATTCAATTCGGAACCATAGCGAAGCCTCATCAAATTTGAGTATCCTGTTAAAAACTCCACCTCTTGTTTTATTGCCACAGTGTCTGCTTTAAATTCGTAAAGCACGGTGCGAAGCAGTTTTGATAGTTGCTGCACAGATTGTTTTGCGAGTTCTTTATTTTCGTCTATAAGGGTTAAAATATTGTTGAGGGTGTTAAATAAAAAATGCGGCGATATTTGCATTTTCAAAAACGACAACTCGGAACGCATATTTTCAAGTTCCAGCTTTTGCACTGCTGTTCTGGAATGGAACCATAGCGAAGTTGAACGAACAGATATAGCAACGCCATTTACGAATATAAGAGCTAAAATGCTTTTAATCAACCATGAAAAGGGTATTTCCGGCTCCGGATGCGCTACTATAACTCCAACATCTACGGCATGGCTTTTCCAAAGCCCTATTAAGTAAGATATAACCAGGAACATAAAGAGGTTTATAATAATGTAAATTGCTATTCGTTTTGTGTAAAGAAATTTTGGGATTAAAAAAGAATAGTTTGCATAAAAAGACAGAAGCGTTGCCAAAAACGGAATGGTTGTCCAATAGCGAACCTTCCAAGTAATTTCGTTGCTCGGAATAGTTAAAACCACAGGAACCATGTAAATAAAAAGCCACACCAAAACATGGATCACAGACGGTGGAACATGCCATTTTTGGAATTTAAGGATTTTATTCATTATAGACTTTTTAGCCTCTCTTCGGGGCTTAAAAGTGTAACCAGCCTAAATCCCAAATGGTTGTTCATTACCACAACTTCGCCCTTTGCCATGACTTTGCCGTTGATTTCTAGGTCTACGTTTTCGCCGGCTACTCTGTCTAGCTCTATAACGGAGTGTTTTTGCCAGTTGAGCAGTTCCCTAACGGTTATCATTGATGTTCCTAGCACCATAACCATAGGAAAGCGCAAATCTTGCAACTGCTCCATATCCAGGCTCTTGCGATTGCTTTTTACATAATCTTTTGGCATATTGATAATATAGAAAATTAATAAATCAGTGGGAAAAAATCGGAGTTATTCTCATTTCCGCTTGCTATTCATTTTTCAGTATTCATTATGGAATGCACCACATCAACCACATCTTGCAGTGTTTTAACGCTCTTAAAAACTTCTGGCGAAAACTGTACATGCAAGAGCGATTTTAGATTTACAATCAAATCCACAGCATCTATGCTATCTAGAGATAAATCCTCGCGCAAGCGAGCTTCTGGAACTAGTTTTACAGGGTCTAGACCGAATTCTTTTGTAAAAATTTTTTGCAACTGTTCAAAAATATCTCCTTTATCCATATCAAATCTCCTCTGAAACAGGGTTAATATAGAAAAATTTTACACTTAATAATTTGCTATATTTGGAATGGCTATATGGTTCCTTTTTTTCCTTTGAAACGCATAAATGCGGAGTTTGAGACACAGCTCTCAGAGGCAATTTTAAGAGTTGCAAAATCCGGCTGGTACCTAAGGGGCAAAGAGACCGAGAATTTTGAAGAGAATTTTGCGGAATTTTGCGGAATGAGGCATTGTGCTGGGGTGGCAAGCGGTTTGGATGCTTTAACCTTGATTTTTGCCTCATATAAAATTATGGGCAAGCTCAAAGACGGAGACCATGTAATTGTGCCGGCAAATACATATATAGCTTCGGTTATGGCTATTTCCAAAAACAACTTAATCCCTGTTTTGGCAGAGCCAAGCGAAGAAACTTTTAACATTGACATAAGCAAGCTAAACGATTTGCCGCTTCAAAACGTAAAAGCGATTTTAAGCGTAAATTTATACGGCAGGCAAGTTGATAGAGAAAATTTATTGAAATTTGCCGGTGAAAATAACTTACTCATAATTGAAGATTTTGCCCAAAGTACAGGCATAAAACCTTATGGCAACGCCGCCGCATTCAGCTTTTACCCCGCCAAAAATCTAGGTGCTCTTGGAGACGGCGGGGCGGTTGTTTCCAATGATAGCGAACTAGACACACTAGTTAAAACACTCGGCAATTACGGCTCTCAAAAAAAATATCTCAACGATTATCTAGGCTTTAATTCCCGCCTAGACGAAATTCAAGCAGCGGCACTTTCCATAAAACTACCATTGCTAAACGAACATAATAAAAAACGCAACGAAATAGCCTTGCGTTATATAGCAGAGATAAAAAATCCGGATATAATTTTACCAACACCCGGTACTCAAAACGTTTGGCACTTATTTGTTATACGTTGCAAACAAAGGGACGCCTTGCAAAAGCATTTATTTGAAAGGGGAATAGAAACAATAATCCACTACCCTACTCCGCCACATTTGCAAAAAGCCTACGCAAGCAGCAACCTAATCCACAACAAGCTTCCCATAACTGAAAAACTCGCAAATGAAGTGCTCAGCCTACCTCTACATCAAACCATGAGCGAGGAAGAGATAAAAAGAGTTATCACTTCGCTTTGCTAGGTGCGTGGATTTTTTATTCACTCGGCCATAGCATTTATTTCATTTCTCAGCCTCGGCCAAAGACATACCGCTTTTCCAAAGAGCAAGTAAAGTGAACACGGGCTCTTGTTATACAACTCCTAATTTACAAGTTAAGAAATAGACACAGCAGAGGGTTTAGCAACCCTCTCGCCGCTCTTGGTTATTATGCGGTATTCGCATCCGGGTTTACCGCTTGCATCTATAAATTCTTTATCTTTAACGCTGGGATTGCCTATAAGTTCCCATTTATTGCCTTTTTTGCGCTCCAAAGCAATAGCCGTAACTTCTGGAGCTATTTTCCAAACAACGCTAACTCCGTTTTCGTTTGCAGTTGCCTTAATCCCAAGGGCAGGCGGTGCCGGAGCAAAATCCAATGCCTGAGCTTCTCCGTGGACTGCGCCTGTAATGCCGCCGAGCGGGTCTCTTTTGGGTTCTTGCGGCATTTTTGCCGCTCTTTCCTTGCACCATGCTATGATTTTATCTAAGCGTTCTTCATTTAAGCCAATATTTAAGGGCATCGCAAGTTCGCCGTTGACTACATCTGTTGCAAAATCATCATTTACCAGCATTACAGGTCCATTGCCGCAAGCACCTAAGCACTCTACCCTTACCATTGTAAATAAATTGTCTTTTGTGGTTTCTCCTGCTTTTATTCCCAGTTTTTTTTCTGCAAGAGAAATTATGCTCTCTGCGCCTGCGGTATAGCAGCATATATTTTGGCAGAACTGCAAGAGAAAACGCCCAGTTGGAGCGTGTTTATACATTGTGTAAAATGTTGCAACTCCCCAAGCGTGCGCAGGAGAACATTCGCAAACTTGAGCTGCCCACTTGACCGTTTTTGGTGCAAGCCAGCCTAGTTCGCTCTGAGCAACCCACAAAACTTCCAAAAGCGCACCCTGCTTCACAGGATATTGCTTTAGCAGAGCATCTACTCTTTCTTTAACCGCGTCAGAAACGAATTCTACCATGTAAGGAATTTAGAAAATTCTATATTTACTCAAAGCGGAGGAAGATATATGGGATTCATAGGCGTACAGGAACTGCTGTTAATACTGCTTATTGTGCTTGTGCTGTTTGGAGCAAAAAAAGTTCCGGAACTGGCAAAGGGCTTGGGTATAGGTATAAAAGAATTCAGAAAAGCAGCCAAGGATTTAGACAGCGACAAAGAAAGCTCATCGCTAAATGACAAAGACAGCAAATGACAGCGATGGCTATGACGGCGGCGGGGAAATGCCGCTTACAGCCCATATCGGAGAACTGCGCAATGTATTGATTCGCTGCGGCTGTGCTGTTATTGCTTGCTCTATTCCATGCGCAATATACTGGAAATATATTTTTGATATAATTGTATCTCATTCCTTGCGATTGTGCCAACCAAAAGTTCACATAATTTACACCGCCCCGGCAGAGACAATAATGATAAGTTTAAAGATAGCCTTTATATGTGGCTTGATACTCGCTTCGCCCATTGTATTTCAGCAGGCTTGGAGTTTTATATCCCCTGCCCTTTATAAAAGAGAAAAAGTTTTGGCACTCCCAACTGCAATAGCTTCTACTTTCTGTTTTTTGGCTGGCGTAGCTTTTAGCTTTTACCTACTGCCACTAGCTCTAAAATTCTTGACCGAGTTTGCAACCGGCGCGCTAGATCCCTTTTTCAAGGTAGATGAATATTTCAGTTTCTTGATAAAAATATCCTTGTCCTTTGGTTTTGCCTTTCAACTGCCTGTGATAGCTTTTGTGTTTTCAAAAATGGGCTGGATTGATCACAAATTTTTGCTGCGTAATTTTCGCTATGCAATAGTGCTTATATTTATAGTAGCTGCAATTCTCACTCCCCCGGATGTTTTGTCTCAGGCGCTGCTCGCCATGCCGCTGCTTGTGCTTTACGGGCTTAGCATACTGATTTCCTTTATTGCGGGGCAAAAAAAATGACAAGCGGAATAGGCTTTTTTGAGATTCTTTTAATTTTGGCTATAATGGTCATTTTTGTTGACTCAAAGCAAATCCCCGGGCTTATAAGAAAAAGCGTTAAAGTTATAGCGCAAGTACGTGCAGCAATTAAGAAATTTATAGAGGAATTGGAATAACTCTATTAAAATCTTATTGTAGCTGCGGCTGCAAAGGAATTTTTGCCTGTTGGTATAATGCCCCAAGAAAAATTGCGGGCATCAGGATTATTATCCCATTGAGTTGATATAATAGCATCTGCACCAGACCAAATATGAACGGCAGCTACTCCCAGCAAACCATAAACCCACTGATTACCTGTGCTCCCGTTGGTTGCCAAAAATACCGTTAAGCCTATGGCCGAAGCTTCTAATATGTTCATAGCCACGGCTTTTGCCACCTCATCCGTGCTCCACTGGTAAAGAGACGGGAGCAAGAAAGTTAGATACGCAAGGCCCTGATTGCCAGCCTGATTTTTGTAGGTGCGGTCTATATCTGCATCGTCCATTCCACTAGCACGCTCTTCCAGCCATTCCTTTTCTGTTACGCCAAGGTCTTTCCAAGGTTCTTTAAGATAAACGGAAGGGCGAACGCCTATTTCCAACAGGTGCATGAGTTTTTCTTTGTTCATTCCGGATTCCTTTACATTCTGGAATTCGGTTTGGCTTAAACCCGCGTGTTGATAATCAAAATCTGCCCACTCATCATCTTCAAACTGAGCAAAAGAAACCGAGAAGCACAGGGCTATTACAGGAAACAAGAGTTTTTTCATACCTACCTCTATTGATGGTTATGCCGGAGGGGGGAATTGAACCCCCACAGGGTTGCCCCTACTGGATTTTGAGTCCAGCGCGTCTACCAATTTCACCACTCCGGCTTTGGCAATGCTGTGGAAAACAAATATAGAAAAAATTTAAGAGCCTCTACACAAAGCTCAAATTTGCCAATTTCAGCACAAATTTCCGTTTTACGCCGTTTGCAAAGAGAATTTCTACCTGTGCATTCTCGCCCGTGCCGGTTTGCCCCACAACCTTTCCCTTGCCGTATTTGTTGTGACTAACAAATTTACCCATTAGCCCCGGCTCCACTTGGCTGTATTCATCGTGTTCGTAGTTTACAGTGCGTGGAGTAAAGGGAGTGCTTTGGCTTTTGGAAAGTTTTTCAAAAAAGATTGTTGAGGTGTCCATTTCTTGTATAAAGCTGGTTGGGGCAAATCCCTTTTTTTCGCCGTGCCAAAAGCGGGTTTGGCAGGTGTAGAGAAATAAATGCTTCTTTGCCCGAGTTAAACCAACATAAAACAGACGCCGTTCTTCTTCTAATTTCTCATGTTTTTCTGCTGGGGTGCTATCTCCGGAAAAAGCATTGCTAGGTAAAATGCCTTCATCGCAGCCGGCTATATGCACAGAATCAAATTCCAAACCCTTGGCAGAATGCAAGGTCATTAGGGTCACAAAGTTTTTTGCATCTTGGTTTTTGCGGTCTGCGCTTGTTAAAAGGGAAATGTCTTGCAAAAAGGATTCAAGGGTTGCATCGGGATTATCTTCGCAAAAATCTTCTACGCCTCGTAGCATTTCGTTGAGGTTGGCTTTTCTGTCTGCGGCGGTGGTGGGGTCGTCTTTTTCCAGATATTCGTTGTATTTTGTGTCTTCTATTATTTTTTTTGTCAAAAAAACTATGGACTCATCGGGTTCTTGCACAAGGCCGTTTATAAGTTTTGCAAAGGGTTCCAGTTTTGGCACGGTTGGTAGGGCATCCCAAAGCGAGGTGCCGTTGTTATCTGCGTTTTGCTGCAATGTTTCTATTGTCTTTTTTCCAAGCCCGCGTGGCGGGACATTTATTACTCTTAGCAAAGCTGCGTTGTCTTGCTTGTTCACCAAAAGCCGCATATATGCCAAAATATCTTTTACTTCCATTCTATCCCAGAACCTTGTGCCACCTATTATTACATTTGGTATTCGGAATTTATTTAGGGCGGCTTCTATTAAGCGGCTTTGTGCATTGTTGCGATAGAACACTGCTGTCTCAGAATACTTCTGTTCACCGTGCAAAAATATTTTGTGTGCCAAGGTATTGGCTTCCGAATAATCGTCTTCGGTTTGTTTTATGTGTATTAGCGAGCCTTTTTCTTGGTTTGAAAATACCAGCTTTTTCATTTCTTCCGGGCGTTTGTTGTTTGCAATAACAGAGCCTGCTGCTTTTACAATATTTGAGGTGGAGCGGTAATTTTCTTCTAGCTTAATTATTTGCACCGGCGCAAAGTCGCGGTGAAAGCTGCGTATTATGTTCAAGTTTGCGCCTCGCCAACCATAGATGCTTTGGTCGTCGTCTCCAACAACCGTGATTTTATTGTTTGAAAATAAAAGTTTTAACAAGGTATATTGCGCATCGTTGGTATCTTGATATTCATCTACAAAGATGTATTGAAAATGCTCCGAGAATTTTGCGGCTATTTCTGGAATGTTTCTTAAAATATCTGCGGCACGTAAAAGCAAATCGTCAAAGTCCATGGCGTTTGAACTCATCAGTTGCTCTTGGTATTCTTCATAATAATTTGCTATAATTTTTTGGTCTGCATAAAAACTTTGCGCTAGAGCTTCTCCCGGCGATACGCCCTTATTTTTCCAAGATGAAATTATATTCATTATTTTTTTTATTCGAGCTGTATTTGCCAAGTCGCCTTCTAATGGCACAACTATGAGTTTCAATATTTTTTTCTGGTCATCGTCATCGTATATGGAAAAATTTTTTGTGTATTTCCATCTCAACTTTTCTTTCACATTTGGATTTTCCAAACATATTCTCAAAATTCTAACGCAAAGGCTATGGAAGGTTCCCATCCAATCCAATGGTATGTATGGCTGTTCTAAAATTTTTGCAATTCTCTCTTTCATCTCTTTTGCAGCCTTATTTGTAAAAGTAACCGCCGCAATCCGCCTAGCCTCAACGTTGTGATAAGAAATTAAATGCGCAATTTTATACGCAATAGTCCTGGTTTTGCCAGAGCCGGCTCCTGCCAAAATTAGCGTATGGCAATCAACAGCCGCCGCCGCCTCGCATTGAAAGGGGTTTAATTCCCGCTGAAGAATATCCGGAGTTATAGAACGCATTTGTTATACCTAGTCAAGCTCATTGCTATTCCCTTTTCGTAATAGGCGGCTTCGTTTATGAATGCCGGGTAGCAGGTTTCGCCTTGCCAAAGAATTTCTTTGCCGTCAAAGCCTAAAAATATGGGCATTCCTGCTTTAAGTTCGCAAAAATCTTTGCCTTGCAGAGCGGGATGCACCATTGCGGTTATATTGCCTTGCTCATCTCTTGGGTAATCTATGTTGCGCATTTCCGTAAATGTTTCAAATTCCCTTTTTGGCAAATTGCCATTATTCCATGCTTCCACCAATTCCAAAAAACGCAAAACAACTCTTTCTACATCAAAAAATAATTCTGCGCTAAGGGTTCCATGCGGCTGGGGGCCAGCCTCTATGCAAACATCCGTTTTTGCTATAGTTCCAATGTATGGCGACTCGTCCCTACTTTCTTTTTGCATATATATGCGTATATTTGAAAATTCCTTGGCAAGAACAGCGGAAATTTGCAGCAATGCAGGATGTTCCGAGCTCAGTATAAGGGTAATTCCCATATTGGCGGTTGTATTGTGAATGTCTAAAATCAAGTCCGGAGCAGTTTCGCTTCCTTTTTTCCCCAGCAATTCGTTTATTTCCCTTGCTCTGGCCAGTTCTAGAGAGTTGCCGGTTCCTGTGGCATTGAGTTCCGATAGGGCAAAACATCTATTCAAATCTCTATCTACATATCTGCGGCGTACAGCAGCAGCAGCAGGATTTGCCAAAAGCCAGCCATGTTTTTTTGCCAAATACACGCCGGTAAGCTCATCCCCGTGGGTTCCACCGCAAATAACCGTTTTCTTTACAGAGTTCATTTTTTTCTATGTATCACCTACCCAAAGCTAATCTCTCAACCAAAAACATCGGCAGGTTTTCTTTGCGCATTAAAGCCTGCGTTTTTTCAATATCGTAGTCTGTACGTATAAATTCTATCCAATTGCACTCGCTATCCACCAAACACCAGCAAGCACGGTTATCCCTATCCCTGGGCTGCCCCACCGAACCTACATTTACCAAAACCTTCTCATTCTTTTGGGGCCTGTAAAGAGGACCATCAGAAATCACGGGAATTTCTTTGTATGGGTCTTCGCAATTTGTGGCTACCATCACAGGACTGTGGGTATGCCCAATAAAACAGTAAGAGGTTTCAAAATATGCAAATGCTTCCAATGCAGCATCCAAATCTACAACGTAATGCCAATTTGCAGGAGACATAGGCGAAGAATGCACAAAGGTAAGGTGCCCTTCTTTTGCGGTATAAGGCAGGGATTTCAAGTAATCAACCGTAGAGTCGCTGATATTCTTCCAAGTCCATTCTATAGCCGCTTTTGCATAAATATTAAAATCAGAATAAGGCTCCCGCTTCAAAGCAACGCTGTCGTGGTTTCCCAAAAGGCACACGTCGCTATATTTCTTTACAAGAGCAGCGCACTCGTTAGGGCTTGGGCCATAACCTACAATATCGCCCAAACAAATACGCCTCCCAACCTTGCGTGAATCCATAGAACGCAACACCGCCTCAAGAGCAGGCAAATTAGCATGAATGTCCGAAAATATTCCGTAAAGCATTTTCAATTATTGATAAGTTTATAGTTTGCCAGTAATTTTTCAATATATTTTCCCATCATATCAACTTCTACATTCACTAGGCTGCCGGGTTGCCAGTAGCTTATATTTGTAACTTTTATAGTTTCCGGAATAATAGCTACCCTAATTATGTTTTCTTCCGGTATCTCGGCAACAGTTAAACTTATTCCGTTCAAGGCTATGGAACCTCTGTGAATTACGTATTTAGAAAGATTTTTGGGAATTTCCAAATCCACTTCCAAGCCTGTTTCCCTTTTTACAACCTGTTTTACTGTTGCCGTGCTGTCTATATGCCCCATTACAAAATGGCCGCCCATAAGGGAATCCGGGCGGCAAGGGAGTTCCAAATTTACCATGCCTCCAACGCAGGCTTTGCTAAAAGAAGTGTTTATTACCGTTTGATTTATCAAGGTAAAAATCGCTTCGCTTGCTGTGCAGCTTTCTATGGTTAAACAAACGCCATCGTTTGCCACGCTATCACCTTTTTTACTGCTTGAAAAATAATTCTCTGCAAAAATTTTCATTTGCAAAGCATCGCCTAATTCTTTTAATTCCGCAATTTTCCCGCAGGTTTGAACTATTCCCGTAAACATTATACTTTTACCTCTTCGCTATTTGTGTTTTTCCAGTCATTAAATGCTTCTATGGCAGGCCTTGCTTCTTTGTTCACAAACTCCTCGGTTTGCTCCGGCGCTCTTCCCACAAATTTTTGCAAATCTAAAATGGAATCCAAATCTTTGCGTTCAAGCCTAAATGTTTTGGAAGCCAAAATGCGTTCCAGCAAATCGTTATCTTTACCTTCTTCTTTAACTACATAAGCGGCTTGCTGAGAAAGCTCTCTAATTTCTTCGTGAAGAATTTGGCGGTCTCCGCCTTTTTTTACAGCTTCCATCAAAATATTTTCTGTTGCCATAAAGGGCAATTCTTCGTTTATATGCCTCTCTATTATTTTTGAATGGACCACCATTCCGTTTGCAATATTTTCTGCCAAAATGAGCATGGCATCGCTTGCCAAAAATGCTTCCGGAATAGCAAGCCTTTTGTTTGCGCTATCGTCAAGGGTGCGTTCAAACCATTGGGTGCTTTGGGTATAGGCTGTGCTTTGCGGCATTGAAATCACAAAACGGGCAAGGGAACATATACGCTCAGAACGCATGGGGTTTCTTTTATACGCCATGGCAGATGAACCTATTTGCTCTTTTTCAAATGGCTCTTCAACTTCTTTTAAGCCCTGCATTAACCGTAGGTCCGTAGCAAATTTGCTCAAGCTGGTAGCCAAAGAAGCAAGAACATTGTTCACAAGGTAATCCCATTTGCGGGTATATGTTTGCCCCGTTATTGAAAGGACTTTTTTGAACCCGGCTTTTTGGGTTACGTAAGCATCTAATTTTTTAATCTTTTCGTGGTTGCCGTTGAAGAGTTCCATAAAACTGGCTTGAGTGCCTGTTGTGCCTTTAACACCCCTGAATGGCAAAACATCTATTAAATGGTTTACCTCTTCAAGGTCAATCAATAGGTCTTGAATCCATAGCGCAGCACGTTTGCCAACGGTTGTGAGCTGTGCCGCTTGAAAATGCGTTCTTCCTAAAATAGGCATGGCTTTATACTGCAAGGCAAAATTTGAAAGTTTGTCTATTACCTTGCACAAGCGACGGCGAATTAAAATCAAGCCCTGCTGCATTTGTATTAAATCTGTATTGTCCCCTACATAAGCGCTGGTTGCGCCTAGGTGTATTATTCTTTTTGCCTTTGGTGCCTGCAAGCCATAAGCGTGAACATGTGCCATTACATCGTGACGGCGGAGTTTTTCTTCCGCTGCGGCTTCTTCCCAGTTTATGTTGCACTCGTGTGCTTCTAGTTCTGCAATTTGCTCATCTGTAATGGGAAGCCCAAGTTCTTTTTCCCCTTTGGCAAGCCAAACCCACAGCTTGCGCCAAGTTTGGTGCTTGAACTGCGGGCTAAACAAAAACAGCATATCCCCAGAAGAATATCTGGAAAGCAAGGGACTTTCGTACGTGTTTTTATTCATCACCTAAGCTCTTTCGGTAAGCCTGCAATTTTTCTTTTATGTTTGGATGGGAAATGGATAAAATGGATGCCGCAAGATATGCTGCATTTTTACCATTGCCAATACCAACCGCTGCAACAGGAATTCCCGGAGGCATTTGAGCCACCGAGTAAAGGGCATCTGCGCCGCCAAGGGCGCCGCCATCACAGGGAACTCCTATAACGGGCAAAGTTGAGTGCGCGGCAAGGCAGCCCGGCAGGGCGGCAGAAAGGCCCGCAACGCCTATTAAAACTTCCAAGCCTTTACCCTCGGCTTCTTTTGAATAACGCGCAACCTTATTTGGGGTGCGGTGCGCAGAGAGAACCGAATATTCCCAAGCCACGCCTAGTTCATCCAAAACCGAGGTAATTTTATCCACTACGGGTTTGTCAGAGGCGGAGCCACTAACTATGCCTACCAGCGTACTCATTTAATTAGCTCTTTTATCGCTGCCGTCAACAGCGTAGGCTATAACCCCAACGGGGCAGCCATCCGCAGCTTCCTTAATTTCAGCTTCATTTGCGGCAAAATCTACGCCTTCTTTAATTACCACTTTTTCGGGCACCTCAAAGACAGCATCGCATACTGCTTCACAAGCACCGCACATAGTGCACTCGTTATCTGATTCGTCTAACCAAACTTTGGTAATAGCCATAAAAACTCCTTTATTTGATGGGTTAGGGTGAAAATAGAAAATTCTATCTTCAGTATGATATGAATGATTTAAAACAACGGGCCGGCATAGCTGCCGCCAATATGGTGCGAGACGGAATGGGCATTGGGCTTGGCACCGGCAGTACGGTGTTCTTTACCCTAGAACAACTCGCAAGGCGGCAAAAAATTGAAGCTTTAGACTTTTTTGGGGTAAGCACAAGCTTCAATACAACCTTACTTTGCAGCAAAATGGGCATAAAACTCAAAAATTGCAGCTTTGTTTCGCAGCTAGACCTAACCATAGACGGCGCAGACGAAATTGACGCTAATCTAAACCTAATAAAAGGACGAGGAGCCGCCCACCTGCTCGAAAAAATAGTCGCAAAACTGTCTAAAAGATTAGTAATAGTTGCAGATTCGGAAAAAAAGGTTAAAGCCCTAGGCGAAAAATTCCCCGTTCCTTTGGAAATTTTGCCCGCCGCGCTTGGCTTAGTGAGCATTGAGGTAAAAAAACTAGGCGGAACATTAGACGTTCGCCTTGCAGGAGCCAGCAAGGATGGCCCTGTAATCAGCGATTCCGGAAATATGATTGCAGATGCAAATTTCGGTTTAATAAAAGACCCTTCCGCTCTTAGCAAGGAATTAGATTCCATTCCGGGACTTATGGGTCATGGCTTATTTACAGGCCTAGCAAAAGAAGCATTTATTGCTGGAGCGGGCGGGGTTGAGCATATTTCGCTCTGACCAAAGCCTCTAGCCGGGGCTAAGCGGATGCAAATCCATAACCTTACTGCCAATTTTCTACACTAACTTACTATATTAGCCCAGAAGTGGGCAACTCCATCCTCTTAGCGATTTCTGGCGGTTTAGATAGCATGTGCATGCTGCACCGCTTTGCTAATAATGCAAAAGAATATTCAAATTTATATGCAGCATACGTAAACCACGGAATTAGGAAAGATACTAACAAAGATTCTATGCTTATTAAAAAAAAATGCGAAGAATATGGCATTCCATTTTATGAAATTTTTATAAATCCGGAAATTTTTGAAGGTAGCGGCAAAGGAGGTTTTGAGGCGATTGCCAGAGACGCTAGGTATAATTTGCTTTTTGAATTGAAAAATAAATTAGGTGCAAATTTTTTGGCTACCGCACATCACAAAGACGACCAAGCAGAAACCGTATTTTTGCGTATTGCTAGGGGAACAGGCTTAAAAGGGCTTAGAGGAATTTTGCCAGAAAGGCAAGACGGCGTTATTCGCCCTATGCTGGGGTTTACAAAACAGGATTTATTGGAATATGCAAAAAAAAATTCCATTGAATGGCAGGAAGATTCCACAAATAAAAGCACAAATCATTTTAGAAATAAAGTCCGTTTGCAAATTTTGCCGCAAATGGAAAGCCAGTGCAAAGGCACAATAAATAGTTTAGCGCATATAGCAGAACTTTCGCAGAAAATTTACCCCAAAGCGATAAAAATTCTGGATTCTTATTTTAATCCTTTTTTGGTTTCTCAAACAAAAGGAACCATGCTTTTAAGGCATTTTTATTTGCCTGCCATGCAGGGTTATGGCGAGCTTTTTAGGTTGTGGCTTGGGAGCAAGGGAATCAACTGGGAAGAGACAAACGAAGATTTGAAATTTTACGAAAAATTGCAAAAAAAAGCCTCTTTTAGGTTTCGCTTAGGCAAGGTGCATTTTGAGCGGAAACGGGGATCATTGTTTATTTACTAAGAGAAAGGCTATCCACTACAACGTCTTTCTCCGCATCATAAGCCTTAAAGGAAATGGATTTGCCGTTGACGTCGAATATTGCGAATCCGCGCCGGTTATTCTGCAAGGTTTTTTCCATAATGCTTTTATCCTCAAGTTTTGTTACAATGGGATAAAATTTGGGGCTGGCTCCAGCTGTTAGAGTGATATATATCGTGCCTTTGCCGTCTGTAGCAGCTTTGCCACCTTTCATAGGCTTGGTTCTCACATACACGTGGTCATGACCAGCCAGAACAAGGTCCACGCCGTGCGTATCCATAAGGGTTTCAAAGCCAGCTTCCTTATTTAATAGTACCTCCTTATCCTCCGCGTGCGACCCAACACTTCTTGTGGATTCATGGTGCTGAACGATAATCCAATTGTATTTTCCAGTATGTGCGGCTTTGGCTGAGGTGAGAGTAGTGCCAAAACGCTCTACGGAAGCTTGTGCCCCCGATAGTTCGTTTGGATAGAAAAAAGCCGTATTTAGCACAACGAATAGAACATTGTTATACAGATACCAGTAATTTCCATTTATAACCGTTTTACCCCCCGAAAAATCGAAAAGTGCGTTACTTCTCGCGGCGTGGTTAGGAAAATTGAAATGACAGAAAAAAATACTGTCAACATCGTGGTTGCCCATTGCCGCCGCGTAAGGGATGTTTTTCATCTGCGGTGGGGCATAGAAGTTAGTGTATCCTTTTTCAACTTTCGCACTGTCAACCTGATCGCCAACGCCTGCGATGAAATCTACATTGTGTGCGGCGATTTTTGCCATGGTTTGTCCCCACACTTCTATGGCATTGTCATTAATTGTATAACTAGTACCTTCTATTGTTATCGTCCTCGGTGCACCAATCTGATGCTGGTCGCCTGTTGCGGCGAACTTAAACGCATCTGCCTTTGGGGTTTTATAGTTATATCTATTACTCCAGTTGGCGCTGTCGTTAGATACGGAATATTTATATTCGGTATTTGGGGTTAAATTTGCTACGGCAACTCTATGATAAAGCTTGCCTGCAGATGCTTTGCCAGATGTGCCTTTTTCTTCTTTAACTAGGCTGCCGCTTGCGTTAAAAATGCGAACAAAGGTTTTATTATTGGCACTGCCTTCGTCCGAATACCAATTAAACCTTAGTTCAGCGATAGTCGCTCCCGGTGCAATCACGAGCATTTCCGGTTCAAACCCAGGAGGTGTAGCATCCTCACGCAGGGTTATGTTCTGTACTTCAGTGTTCCCCCTTCCTGTTTCTAGAGCAGATAAAGTGTACGATGTGTCAAAATACCCTTCTGCGGAAACTGTTATTGTCCATTCTCCGGGTATAGTTTTCATTAGCGAAGTGGAAAAAGAGTTTTCGCTTACATACGCCACATCAATATTTATTCCGCCACCGCCGTGGGCTAGGCGGGTTGTGAAGGTATTGCCGTTAATTCCCTTTACCGATAGCACATAAACGCCCATTACAACATTTGGGTGCGATTTGCCATGCAATATTTGCTTTCCGCTTAGCGAATATAAAGCAATATCTGCATCTTTATATAGTTGCTGGGACAATTCTAAGGATATTTTACCACGGGAATTGTGCATCACTACCGGCTTTGGAACTTTGCCTGGGCTAGCCAAAGTGGAACTTTCAGAGATAATTAGCAAGGTATCTGTATAACTTTTCCTAATGGATTTTTCGGCTTCTTTGGTACCGCTAAGATATGCCTTGGCCGTGGCATTGACGTTTACTTTGAATGGCACGTATGCCGTATCCATGCTTTGCGCAAATACATTTACTGCGAAAAACGCAGACAAAACCGCTGTATAAACAAAGATACCCATACAGTACCCCTTTTTAAGAGAAATCTAAGTACAATATAGAATTCATGCACTCGCAATTTTTCTACATTACCGCCATGAACGAGAAAAATAACCAAAACAGCAAAGCTGCCCCAAATTCGGCGGAATCTTTGTTTGAATACCTGAAAGGGGACTTTTGGCCCAAACACGGAACAAAGGTCACTGTAGCCATTATCCTTGTAGCTGTGGCGGTTTTTGCCGTTGCCCAGCATATAAGCTCAAATATGGAAAAAAAAGTAAGTATGGCCGAGGAACTTGGCAAAGGCTTAGATTATGTGTATAGGGGTAAAGGAGACTCTGCACTTATAACTCTGGAAGCCTCAATTCAAGGCGGGACACTTAAAGGGCTGTTTCTTGCAAAAGCGGCACTCCTTGCCGGTAATATTCACCTGCAAAACAACAACCTAGACAGTGCAGAAGCTTTGTATAAACTTGTAGTTTCCAATGCCTCCGGTGTTGAAATAATATTATCTGCGGCAGAACACGGGCTTGCTGTGGTGGCTATGGAAAGGCAAAACTACCCCGAAGCAATCTCTCTTTTGAACGCATTTGTGAATAAATACGGAAAGCGCACGGGTGACTTAGCAAAAAGATATGCAAAAACAGAGCCGGCAGATGAAATTGCAACCGTGCCGGATGTCCTTTGGAAATTGGCCCTTTGCTATTTGGAAACGGGCGATAGCGATAAAACAAAGCAAACTGCTCAAAAAATTTTGAAAGTTTACGGAGATTCACCCAAAGCCGCAGATGCCTCAAAGCTGCTTGCAACCTTAGTGGAGAAATAAAAATGTTAACATGGATAAGCGAAAATGCAAAATGGGTAATCTACATTTTCATAATAGGAATAGTCGCAGGCCTCCTCTTTATGGATACGTCTGCTTTGCAAACAGACAATAGACCCCCTGTGGGAACCGTGAACGGAGAAAAACTTTCAAATGATTTATTTGATGTTCGTTTACGCCAAATTCAAAGCCAGCAATCGGGGCTTTCCGAAGAACAAGCCTTTCAATTGCGGGAAGAATTATTCCGTTCTTTTGTTCAGCAACATTTAATACAAAAGATGATGGCAGATGTAAAAATAATGGCATCCGTTTACGAGATGTCTAAGGATTTGCGCACAGACCCTCCGCAAGGCATAGACAGAGAACCGATGTTTCAAACAGACAGCGTTTTTGACTTTGTAAAATACGAGGCTTGGCTGTCTAACCCGGAAACATATAATATTCCTTTTATGCAGGAATACGAGAATATGCTTAAAACAGCAAAAATCCCGGAAAAGCAACTCCGAGTTTTTATAGGTGCAGGTATTCATCCCTCTAGTTTAGAAGCAAAATACAAAGTGCTAAAAAGAGAGACAAAATTTGAACTCTTAAATGCACAGGGCAAGGCAAGTTCTTTTGATGAAATTTCTGTTTCGCAAAATTCAATTGACTCCGCTTTCAAAGCTGAGCCGGATAGTTTTTTTGTAGCAGACGATTTGGCAAAAGTCAATTATGTAGCTATCCCTATTGAACCTAGTGCAGCAGATGCAGAAAGAACACTTGAGTACGTAGAAATGCTGTTAGCTCAAATAAAAGACGGTGTGGATTTTGCAGAAGTAGCTCGCAATTTCTCCGAAGATCTGGGTTCTGCAACGCAAGGTGGTGCACTTGGCGATTACACTCCGCACGGAGTATGGGTTGCAGAGTTCGACAGCGTAGCTTTTGCATTGGATTCTGGAGCGGTAAGCGAGCCGGTTCGTACGCAGTTTGGCTTTCATATAATTCAAAGTTTAGGGAAAAGAATTGATAACGAAGAAGAACAAGTCAAGGCGAGGCATATATTGCTTGCTATTAATGCAACAAAAGAGACCATGGACAGTTTAGAAACAATTTTGAAAGACATGAAAACCGATGTGGATGGAAAAAAGAGCTTTGAAGAGGCGGCAAAAGTTAGGAACTTGATGCCAAAATCATCAAACTGGTTCAAAAGAGGCGGCGAAGTTTCCGAGCTTGGGCACGTACCCGGGCTTTCTTCCTACGCATTTTTCAACCCTTTGCGTCCAAAAGACAATTCCAAGACATCCGATATTTTGCAAAATTCAAAGTGGGTTGCTCTGTTTGAAAAATCAGAGAATTTAGCGGCAGGTTCCAGAAGCATGGATTTTGCAAGAGAAAGAATTGAGCAAAGCATAAAAGCAAAAGCAAGAGCCAACGCTGTTGCAGATTATTTAAAAACAAATCTGAGCACAATTGAGGAAACCGAAAATGTTTCAATAGATTCCGCTGTGGTTTCTTTTGAAGGATATTTGCCCGGCCTTGGTTATGCGAATCCGGAGCTTTACAGGGCACTCTCAACGGCAAAGGAAGGCGAATGGAGCGGGCCATACACAAGCGGTCAAAATGCGGTTTTAATAAAGGTTCTCAAAAAGAATGTCCCAGACGGAGAAGCCTTAAATTCAGCCGTAAAAGACGAACTTTCAACAGCTTGGCAATACGGTACATTTAGCGCATTTGGCGATTATATGCGCAACCTAGAATCCGAAGCAAAGGTTGTGAACAACTTGGATTTGTATTATAGGGAATGATTTTAAGTGCCCAAAACCGCAACCGAAATTCGCTCATCATTTATAAAATTCTTTGAAAGCAAAGGGCATCTCTTTGTACGTTCCTCCCCTGTTGTCCCGCAAGACGACCCAACACTCATGTTCATAAACGCAGGAATTCGAACACATATTAATTATAATAAGTTATTCCTTCGATTTCCAAATTTTCACTATTATCAACTACAATTCCAACACTATATCTTGCTCTCGTTATTGCCACATAAAATTTCGAACGACTTGTATCCGCTAAGTCTGAGTTATTATTTTTTAACCATTTTAAAATTGGGTCTGTTGGGTAAATGAGAACTCTATTAAAAGAAAGTCCTTTTGACTCTCCAAAATTCATTACCTTATAATTCTCA
>LIUI01000122.1:11330-11458 GCA_001462235.1 Fibrobacteria bacterium GUT307 | reverse complement strand
GGGGCAAGCCCCCGTAACGCCCCCGCCCATTACCGGCACAGCGAAGCTGTGTAGTTCAATAAAATCAAAACGGCGTAGCGCAAAAAAAAATCTTTAGCTTCATCTAAGGCGTGAGGGCTTTAGCCCGA
>LIUI01000122.1:9053-11184 GCA_001462235.1 Fibrobacteria bacterium GUT307 | reverse complement strand
GAGGGCTTTAGCCCGAACAGCGCGCGCCAAGATAAAGAGGAGAAAAATTGCTGCGCAATTTTTTCCAAATCATTATCCTTCGTTATTTTGCACATTAATTACAACTCTTTGCACCGTTATTGGCTAAGACCTTTTTGTCATGCTTTTTGCGTGGGCTTTGTTGGCTTCATGCACGCAAAAATCATTCCAACCCTACGGGACAAGGTACTTTACTCCCATTCGCATAGTTCAGCATTAAGTTTCACTCCTTCGACGTTTTTACTTCGCCGTGTAAGCATTAAAAGAAATTTTGTTAATTTTACTGTAAGTGTTTCCCCCACCGACGGGGAAAGGTTACAAGCCGCCGGTGGGGGAAACAATGAGGCACAATTTTTTGTATTTTTTTAAGATATACTATTCAGCTAACAAATCTTTTTTCTTATCGCGATAAATGAGCAATCGGCGAGTAGTTCGAAAACGCCGCAGAAAAAAACGTTATGCGAAATATAAAAAATATTTTTTATTTTTTTTCTTGACAAACAAAAATAAAATATACTATACTATTGTTAGGCACATAACAGCAATAATTTTTTTATTGCCTTCCTTGCCGTACGGCAGGGCATAAAATTTGCTTTTCAAAAATTAACTGCTTTCCTTCGGGGTGTTTTATGTCCGCTTATCAAGTATGCGCTCGTTTTATTTACAAAAAAAGTAAACCGCAGTTATTAAGCGTTAGTTTCCACACCACAACAGAATATTTTCCTTTACTCATCAGCTCGTACAATTCGCCGTTTATTTCGCGCTATTTTCACACTGTCCCGGAAGCGGAAAATTACATCAATTATCTTTTTTCAATTTACCCAAACACCGCAGCACCGCGCCCAATCTTGGACGCAGATCAGCTTCTTTTATTTTAGGTTTCTATATTCGGTCTTAGCTATCGGATTATTTTATTTTTAGGAGAGTGTTATGTCATGGCTACAGCACTTTATCGGAATTCACAGCGTTATAAGATACGCCGGAATGTTCCATTCGGTTGCGAACAAACAAGAAGCATTAGCTCTTGTTTTACGCAAAAACATCAAATCGGAGATTATCGGAAATTGGCTTTATTGTTTCACAAATCCTTTAATCGGTTATCAATTAGAAACAATCGGCTTTTGGTTTAGTATCAAACATCATGCCTATATTTATTCAGGTACAGAAAAAGAAGGCATGGCAGATGAAGAAACACTGGACGAAATAAGGGCTAGATTAGGAAGCCAAAAAGTAAAGGAGGATATTTATGAAATGTAACAGTTATCCAGAAGAAAAAAAATTTTATTCACCGCGATTGACACAAAAAGGATCAATTACTGTTCGCCGCTTGGCTTGGTTTTTAGGAATAAATATGACAAAAGCCATTGACATAATAATCAATGAATTATCCCTTATTTTTCCGGCATCGGAAATATGCCCCAAATGCCAGGACAAATCAAAATGCAAAGTTTGCGGATTTTACGATCAGAAAACCGCAGTAAAAGCGGAAATAACCGCAGAAGAAGAAACGGCAAAAGCCGCTTAATCAACAACCCCCTGCTTATGCAGGGGGAATAATTTTTTTTAGGAGGAAAATATGCCAGTAGGTAGAAAAGACTTTGAAGAAAGAAAAGAAAATAAAATCGAAACTTACAAAGAAAGGGCGGAAAAATCAAATGTAGTCGCTACTCACGAAAATAACAAGGCTCATAATATGAGTAGTATTATTCCTTTTGGTCAGCCAATTTTAATTGGACATCACAGCGAAGGCAGACACCGCGCACTTTTGAAAAGAATTAACATCGCTCATCGCAAAGCGTCAGAAGCTTATGAAAAAGCGGATTATTATGAAAAAAGAGCAGCCACAGCAGAAGCCAATCATTCTATTAGCGGCGATGACCCCGAAGCGATAGACCGCTATCAAAAAAAATTGGAACAACTGGAAAAAACTCAGGAATATTTGAAAGCCATTAACAAAGCATGGAAGCAGGGAAAAGCCGCGCTTGTTGCTTTGGGACTTTCCGAAGCGGAAAGCGAAAGATTAGCAAACGAAAAAGAAAAGCCAATCCCCACTTGGCGGCTTGGTAATAACAACGCAGAAATTCACAGGGTAAAAGAAAAGATTGAAGCCTTG
>LIUI01000122.1:7563-8948 GCA_001462235.1 Fibrobacteria bacterium GUT307 | reverse complement strand
GATTGAAGCCTTGAAAAAACTCGATGATATGCCCGAAGAAAATATTAAATTCAATGGTGGGGAAATGTTGATAAATGTCGAAATAAACCGAGTACAAATTATTTTTGATGATATTCCAGAGCCGGAAATAAGAACATTGCTCAAATCGCACGGCTTCAAATGGTCTCCCACTCAGGGCGCATGGCAAAGACAAAGAACATTAAACGCCGTCAATACCGCCAAACGCCTAATTGAAGAACACTTTAAGGAGAAATAACCATGATGTTACCAATATTTTGCGGAAACAATTACGGCTATCTCTACGAAGCGGAAACAAGTCATATCCTGTTACACGATAATGAATTCAAATCCCATGCTTATTTACAAGGCGATGACGCAAAAATATTTCAAAGCGAAATTGAACGGATTGACCGCCTTCCCGACCCTGAAAACAAAACAGGACTACTGATTGAAAACTTAATCAGCTTTTATCTGTAATAAAAAGCCGTCCGGATTTTTCGCCGGACGGCAATTTTTCATTAAGGCGTTGACGATGATGACGATGAAGGCGCAGGCTTGGTCTTTAAAACAAGAATATTGTTTTTAGGACGTGTAACTAAAAAGCCGTCCCTCTTTCTAAACCGCAGAAACAATTCGCCGTATTCGAGGCTCTCTGTTGTGCCGTCAAATTTCTTTAGCTCAATACCGCGCCTGTTGCCATGTTGAATTCGTTTCGGGTTCATAAAAATTGCAAACGGTTGATCCTCCTCGATGTCCGCAATCTGAGGGAGAATTGAAACTTCATGGTATGGATACAAATCCAACCTGCCAGGCATTGCCTCTGTTGGACGCCGCCAAATCGGACGCCCTGTAGTATCCTCGATATTGGCGATATGGTTCAATACAGTTTCATTCAGAAACCAAGCGCAATCTTTTCTTTCCTCTGCCGGAATTTTGTAAACAGCGTCCCGGAAATCTTTCCAAGTAAGGTCATTGATAGTCGCGCCCTTAATCGTTACCTCAGTAACATCAGCGCACTTCATCGCGCCCGTGAAGGGATCATCATCGGCTAACAAACATTGACGGTCAAATTCCTGTCCGTAGGTTTCGATGAATTCGTCAATGAAAATTTGACCGAGATCAACGAATACATCTTCTTCAAATTCGTCATACCATGGGATATATCCGGCGAGAGTGTAGGCTTTAAGCTCGACGCGCTCCGCGCCCTTTGGCTTGCTACCCTCGATTTTCTGCCCGTAAGCCGTCAGCCAGTTAAGCTGAACACCGCCGCGATCCCTTGTAGGTAGGAAAATAGAGGGACCCGACATCGGACGATGCCGGACAAGCGGCATCATAACAGACTTTTTCGCTACGTCCTGCATGATTTCAGTTTCATAAATCGGATT
>LIUI01000122.1:5156-7425 GCA_001462235.1 Fibrobacteria bacterium GUT307 | reverse complement strand
ATCGGATTGATTAAAAACTGTTCGTTAGTTGACATATTCCCCATAGGATCACCGAGAGCCGCCTTATTGACCTGCCAACCTCTTTCACTCCATGACACATCTTTCGGATTAGTCCAATTTTCACTTTTGAGATTAGGTGAAAACGCCAAATCCGCCAGTACCTTATGATTACCCGACCAAGCCGCCGCGATCCCCTTGCCGAGATTATAGAGCAATTCGCGCCGGGAAAGTTCGCGAGGGCTTGAAGCCTGCCCCTTGATATGATCCCGTAGTTCTTTGATCGTACCTTTCAACCCCTTGATTTCTTCAGTTTCCTGAAATGTGAAAATCTCAAGAGCTTTAACTATCCCCTCAAGAATTGCCTCCTTCTCTTGAAAGTAAGCCGTTGCAGTTGTCGTGTTAGGAAACCCGGTCAACTCGATTTTCTTCATTGTTGCTATCTGTTGTTTGATAGCATTTAACAATTCGTCCATAAAACACACTCCTATAAATTATTTTTTAGCAATAAAATATTGCTTATTGCGCTATCTCTCCCGGAATAAGACAATCCCAGAAATTCACATCAACATCGACTTTCTCATTCCTCATTCCTAATTCCTCATTCCTCTTTGCAAGCGCAAACGGATTAGCCGGAACGTTACAAATAGAAAATTCTAACAATTCCTGCCTGCGGAAAATAAGTGAAGTCCCGTCCTTGCTGTCCTCTTTGGACGGAATTTCAATCTCCAAAACTCTAAACCCCACCGACCCTGCGCGGATCACACCGGCTTTGACGCGCTCCCCAATCGACCAACCAAAAGGATCAAATGATTTGTCATTGAAAACGATTACCCCATGAAGCCCCTCATCATCAACGCTTAACATCTCAGCCTTGCCAATCGCCGGAATGTCAAACCTGTGAGACCACTCAATGACTGGATTTTTCATAAACTTTGAAAAATCCCAACCCTGCGGATCAATCCGTTCTCCAAACCGATCAAGATCAAAAGTACTGAAAGTCCACGGAAAACTTTTATTTTCCTCATTACCTTCCGTTAGGTGAAATGGCACGGAAGCGATTAATACCACTTCACCATTAACTTTCTGAACCCCTGCCACTTCCTTCCTAGCTCCAAGAAAATCCAACAGCGTCAAACCGTTAGCTGACATTGCCGTCCCGTTCTTTGTTCTAATAATCATTTCTTTCTCCTTATTATTTTTTTCTTATTAGGCAACGGATTAACCGTTAAATCTTTTGGATAAAAATACAATTCTTCAAGCCTTAAAATTTCTATTGTAAGAGCGGCGCGGATTAGCTCTATAGAGCTTCGCACATTCAATGAAGTGAAAATCTCTGTTTTATGGTTGCTTACTGTATTGCGCGACACAGCCAGAGTTTCAGCGATTTCCTCATTTGTAAATCCACAGCAAATAAGCCTTATAATTTCTTTATGCCTGTCAGTAATTTTTCCGGCAGGTTCAGGATAATCACGCCTCAAATTAATACATTCTATTACCGCCGGAGAAATAAATCGCTTCCCCTTGCAAATCCCGGCTAAATGAAAAAAGAAATCTTCAATACCGTCAGAAGTTGACACATAAGATTTAACGCCGTTCAAAATAAAGTACATTGCAATTTCGGGAGGATATTCGCCTATTGATACAGCCGTCATTTCTAATTGTGGAAATCCACGTTTTAACCTTCCCATTAGGAAAGGAGTACAGCATTGATAAAATCTAGCGTCCATAATTAAATGACATGGCTTCAATTTTCGAATAAGTGAATTAAGAGCGTCTTTTTCTTGATCGCTCGTAACTACATCGGGAAAACCAATTCCCTCCAAGCGTTTTTTAAAGCATGAATGATTATTAACCTCCCTACTAATAACCAAAGTACACCCTTCCATTATTCCGCCTCACCATTACCGTCATTACAACCGTTAGTTGCAATTAAATTTTTTGGACGATACCAAACATTTCCCCATTGTTTTGGCTCTTTCCCTCGTTCTTTTAAAACATCGTTTATTGTTTTTAATCCGGCGTTAATCTCCGCAATATCACGCTTGCTCTGCGCGTCCTCACCTTCCTGTAACTCAGGCACGTCCCACAAATCAAATACACCGCGCTCCTTTAATCCAAACCTGATAAAAAATTGAGTTTCAAGAATTTGTTCAAATTGACGAAGAATAGGAATTAAAGTGTATTGCCAGAAAGCCGAATGTTGCTCTTGCGTATCCTTTCCCGAAAGAGCCGTTGACCTGTCAGAAATATTTGCGACACGGGGAGGAAT
>LIUI01000122.1:0-5032 GCA_001462235.1 Fibrobacteria bacterium GUT307 | reverse complement strand
GCGACACGGGGAGGAATACCGAATTTGGCAAGGATAGTGTACAAGTTCCACTTTTTTAACTCAAAAAGTTTTATAACATCAGGGCTGAATGTAACAGGTTTGAATTCCGTACCCTTGCCGAGTACCGCAATTTTCCTGCCAGACTTAATATTTCCGTATTTGCTCTCCCACCTTCTCTCTAGTTGGTCAGCTTCTTCAGGTCGAAGAGTTTGTTCGGTTTTTAAAATTCCCTGTGGGATAGCGTTATTTTTTAATAATTGCGAGTTTGCCTTATTAGCAAAATAATCCTGTTCAAGTTCCAAAGCAAGAGAAAAGAGCGGATTAATCCCACGAACAGGGTTATAGGGATTAAAATCTTTAAAGTGAATAATCTCATCGGCAAGAATAGGTATTAGTTCAGTACCGCAATGGTAAAACCAACGTCGAGGAATATGACGAAAATTAAAATCAAAGCCGCCATACATTTCACCTTCATGCCGCATTTTTCTCGGATCAAGGATAAATATTTCTCTAGGTATACCGCCTGAATAATTTTCGCCAAACCACCAAAAGGCTTCACCTTCCAAGTGCCACCATGCCGCCGTCTCTTTCCAAAGATCATAACGGCTTAAAGCTGAGTTAGGTTTTCTGAATAATTCATATACTTGTCCATGCGTAACATCTTCACCTTCTCTTTTAATCGTAAAATCAGCGCGCGCAATATTTCGGATTAAAATGTTAATTGCAATATTAACCCAGGCATTGAGAGAATATGAATTTACTATTGGCTTATCATTATATAAATTTGTAAAAAAATCATCATCGGTCAAGGAAATTTTCAAACCCTCTTCACTTTTTGCAATAACAGTTTTTGTTTTAGCTTTAAAAATCCGCTCAAATATATTCATGATAAAATGATCCCCTGCTGTATGTCAGAAAAAATCGCGTACCTCAGCGCGTCCATAAAGTGATCATTGACCTTTACAACCTGTCCGGCTTCATCGCGGCAATAATCCCATATTTCAGATAAGACACCTGTACATCTATCACAAACGAAAAATTGACGGCGTTCTATTTTTGCATTGATATAATCAATTCCGCTTTCCACGCTGTTATTAGCTTTAACGCCGCCGGTAATTTCCTGTATCCTTTCGCCCCCGGCAGGGTCGCAATATACAGGCAAGCCCATTTCATCAGGACAATTAAGCAAACGGCGAGCGGATAATTCTTCATTGAAAGATTGAGTAGTCATATTAAACGCGCCATAGTCATCTAACACAAAAATCTTTTCACCAACCCAAGCAATTTTAACGAAAGTTATATTCAAGCCGAAATCTTGACCGCCAGCGTAACGATCAAACTTTTCAGGAAGTTCAGAAATTTTAACGATCATCGTCTCATCAAACTTTTCGTAAATGACACCTTCCGTTTTTGTCCATAGACCGTCCCTAAACCTTGCTCTTTGCTTTTCCGGCAGAGCGTCAAGAATGTCGGAAATATAATCATCGGGAAGATTAGCCCTGTTATCTTCGGGATTAAGGATCATGGATTGATACAGTTCAGGTTTTTCAAGCGGCTCACTCGTCAGGAAAGTTTTTTTAAGAACAAATATTTTGTAAGCCCAATGCAAAGGAGACCCGGGATTGCAGTCATAATAAAATAAATTCCGACAGCCTTTAATTTTCATCGCCAGGCGCGAATATGCAGTAGTAACAGCCGCATAGGAAATTTGACTAATCTCATTAAAGTAGATCGTGTTATATTCATGCCCAAGTATTTTATCCGCCTGCTCTTTATCACCTAACCCACCAATCCAAATTTCCGAACCATTATAAAGAGTGATCATGCTCTCATGCGCCAGATACCTGTATCCGTTATTACTAACTGTATTATTCAGCCACGGGATCAAAGTTTCGCGTAACACCGAAGATTTAGCGTCCTTAGCACGATAACGGCAAATCAGATGACGCGACCCGGCATACATCAACGCCCTGAAAATAATCGCCATAACAAGTACAGTAGTTTTCCCTGAACGCGAGCCGCCAAACAAAAGAATATGTTTTGCCCCACCTTTCAAAAGAGAAAGAGCTTTACGCTGAATTGACGTAGGCTTAAAAACCACCGCAGTTCCCATTCCTCAAACCCCGTTAAAATCCGAAACAAAGTTTAGTTCCCCCTGTACCGGCTCTTTCTTTTCGTTAGGTGAAACCAATCCGGCGGCTTCCCGTTCCGCCTTAATCGCCGTTTGTACCCACTCCGACAAGTTACCTTGCGTCAGTTCCGCAGGGTTCATCGTGTCTAATTTTTTCTTCACGACATCGAGCATTTTTCCAGTAACTTCCCTTTGCTTTTCGCCCTGGGCTTCAATAGTTTTTCGGAATTCGGTCTGTTTAAGTTTTTCAGTGTACCTGTCAAAATCCGCCGCACGTTCACGCCAGCGGAATTGAGCAGCCCAATTACGCCAAACTCTGTATTTCTTGCCCTGTACAGAAACATCTTTTTCGACGCTCTCAATAGCCTTGCGAATATTCCGATCAAGCCCCAAATCCCTGAAAGCGCAGAAAGCAAAAAAAGCCGCTCCCGTTTCCCCCGGCAACCTCTCCCAACTCTCGAAAGGCAACATATCGGCTTTGGCTTCTTCAATAGCTTTATCAATGTCATTCATGTTCGCCCCCTGCCTCAGTATCGCAAAACAAACCGCCTTCAAAATTAACATTTTCGCTTTTAACTTTTTCCGCTTCCCGTTTTTCAACCCAAATTTCAATTTCCGATTTTTTGAACCGAACCGCCCTGTTTATTTTATGGAATGGGATTTCCTTATTCATGGTGTACCGCCTAATAGTATGTAAAGATAGTTTGAGAAACAAAGCCACTTCTTTTGCAGTTAAATAAACGTCCACCAAAGCCCCCCTATTTCAGATTTCCAAAACGGTACTTGCCGCTTCATTAATAAAAATAAGTTTGCTAAGGAGAGATTTATATAGGACATATGCACAATTTTCAGGACAAAAAAAAAGACTTCCGAACAGCCGGAAGCCTACCAAACAGGGAAAAACACTAATTATTGGTCTGATTTTTTAATAGCTTCTCTTTCTCTGGTTTGCTCAGTTTTGATATAGGACACCTCAACAACCCGACCGTCATGAAATTTCGCCGTAAATGAAATTGATCCGTACCGCATTCCGGCGGCGATAATCATTAATTGGGCAACAATCGCCTCTAACTTTTCTTTGTTCATACTTTCCCCTTTTTGCTTTTTTCTGTGTGTTCATCAATCCACCTGTTCAGGACATCTCGCTTAAAAAAGACCCTGTGCCGAATTCTTGTTTTAGGAATATCGAGCCGATCAAGAGTAGTCAGACATATCCCCAAAAATGCCGCCGCTTCTTTACGGCTTAAAATTACAATTTCTGATGTTTCGTTATTCATAAACTAAGAATGATTTTTCCCATATCAAAAAGAAATGGGACTTTTGCACAATTTTTTAAGAGCAAAAAAAAGCCCCCGGCAATCCGAAGGCTTTAATCATCACTTGTATTTTTCGCTTTTTTACTTTAACCGCAAACAGCATTATCCGCAAAAGGTATAGCTAAAGGCTTTCTTCTGAACGCAATAACATTTGTTCTTTCAGGAATTAATTCTGCAAAAGTCTCTTTAGAAGCAATTTGAATAAGCTCCTTATCCCCAACAGTTTCATGGTCGCTGTATAATTCAATCATATCGTCCGTTTTATGTCCCGTTTGCGATTTAATCAGTTTTTTATCCAACTTTTTAACCATGTACGAAGTAAAGAAATGCCGCCAACAATGAAAATCGTATTTTTTCGCTTCATCTTTTGAAAAGCCAATATCCACAAGAGCTTTACGCAGACCATTCACAAAATATTCACCGCGCATAGGAACGTCCTTTTTAACCGTTGACCAAAATACAAAACTGTCAGGGGCAACGCCCCAGGGATTTTGTTTAGCCAGTTCAATCAATCCCTTTATCAAAGCAGGGAAGGGTATCTGTACAGTTCTAACCTCGTTATTTTTTGGTGGTTTCAGACCGTCCGCTTTATTCCATGAATGCTGAACATACAAGCAATCTGCCCCAATATCCTGAAACCTCAAAGCCACAATTTCTCCGTTCCTCATACCAGTAACAGAAGCAAGCATATTTGCTATTTTTATCCTGTCATCAATCCAATCAACCTTGAAAGCCTCAGCCGCTACCATAGGAGTTAAAATATGCCTTTTTCTATCTTGACCTGTAAACAATATATGACCTCTTGTCGGGTCTCTTTCAATATCCCCTCTTGCGAAAGCCCAACGAAGCGGCTTTGTTCCGGCTTTAATGATACAATTTTTTCTTGAAGGCGACAGGTTTTTTGTACCAATTTCCTTAATGAATAAACTAATATCATCATACGTTATATCTCCCAAATAACGCCCTTCGAAAAACGGCTTCCAGTAATTTTCAATCACTTGTTTTTGTGTTTTACAATGACGGCGATGAATACCATGCTCACTCCGCAATAATTCTTCAATGTAAGGCGATGTCGTCCAATCCCAAAAGGTATCCAAAAATGAAATAAAATCCACAGCTCCCGGAGTATCTTTTCTTACATAATTTTTAAGCCAACCCAAACGCTTTAATTCAGCCTGAATAAGCTCAACTTCTTCACCAGTTTTAAGCTTTCTCATCGTGTCTTTCAAAGCCAAATCATTAACACGCATAACCGCATTTTTTTGCGGCATACCGTCTCTTAACCACTTGAAAGCAACCTGCCTAGCTTCTTCTTTGGTTTTCTTTTTAGTTGATACAGGGGGAAGATAATTTCCAGTCTCGTCCTTAAACTTAACCAGAATACACGGTCTATCACTCCGCTTAATGAGAGAAAAAGGATCGCCGTTCATAACGCACCTCTTAAAAACGCCATGTAAAACAACATTTAGGTGTCATTTTATGTGTCGTTTGCAATAAATAAACGTAATGAACGATCTTTGAAAAGATTAGTTCCTTCGCTATCTCTATATAACATATAGACTTAGCAAAATTCCCCAGGGAGGAT
>LIUI01000121.1 GCA_001462235.1 Fibrobacteria bacterium GUT307 | reverse complement strand
AAGGTAGCAGTCCGAGACAAGGTTTTTGTGAGTGAGCATAACTCCCTTTGGTATACCCGTTGTTCCCGATGTAAAAAGAATGGCCGCCAAGTCGGTCTCGACCGCCTGTTCAATTTCCGCCGCAGGCCCGTTCAAATCGTAGATGTAAGTTCCAACTCCCTTTCTTAGGGAAATTATCGTTTCAAGGTCGCCGGGTTTTTGTTTGTAGTACTCGTGTTTTTCCTCATCAACAAAAAGCATCCGCGCGCCGGATGTTTTTATCAGCAGATCGATTTCATCATTTTTTAGCTGGTAGTCAATCGGGACGACGACGCCGCCCGCGAAAAGGACCGCAAGGTAGGCGACGGCCCACTCAGGCGCGTTCTTGCCCGTAACAGCCACCCTGTCCCCGCGGCGAATGCCTTTACTGTGCAGCCAGCGCGCGATAGCCTCAATCAGTTTGAGGGACTCCGTATAGTTAAGGCTAATTCTGTCCGGCTCAAAAATGGTGAAGCAAAGCCGCTGCGGATAGCGGGAAACGGTAATCCTGTACATTTCCGGCAGTGTAGGCCATTGGCCCGCGAAAGCCTTCCCCCTGTAATTTTCCAGAAAGGCCCATGGTTTTTCAGTATACGGAACAGACATTATAACCTCCAAAGTTCGATAATTGAGTATATAAACTACCCTCTGATATTATGACATAATTTTTGAAATATGGTTGCAAAAAAAGGCGGCAGACAATACGCGCCATAATTCCCCCCTGTATTTTATTTTTAAGCACCCCGGTTTTTATGGACATTAAGCAAAAAAAAAGATATATTTCCTGTGAATCATTATAGTCTCTGTGTGGGATTGGTGAGCGGTATGTGTGCAAGGAGAGGATATGTTGACAAAAAAACTGAGCATGGCGGCGTTGATTGGGGTATTTTTAGCTTCGTCGGGGCTTTTTGCCGCCGATATTATGAATACCCACTTTGACGGCGACGCGCTTAATACACGTTTAGGCAGATATATTACAAATGTCTCAAACTTGATACCCGATTCGACCAGCCTGCAAAATGTGTGGTCGCTGGCTCCGGAAACAAACGGCCCCTGGTTCGGCGCCGGCTTTAACGCCAGCTTTACTTTTTATGCCCAAAAAGACGTCAGTCGGCTAACAAAAGACGCCAATTCTTTTACCAGTAGCAGGAATTTGGCAGACTTTCCCGAAGCAATACCCTATTTGCCGGGAATAGCCCTCGATTTTCGGGCAGGAATAAGCCGTCTGGATGTCGGTTTCTGCTTTATGTGGATAGATGATGATGCGTTTTCGGAGGGGATGGGAACATTTTTGGGAGAAGGCAATCATTTTTCCTATCGAATGCTGGGGGTTGACCTTAGGTATGTCCTTGTTAAAGACGGTCAGGCGCTTTTTGGAATAGGAAGGGGTCTTTGGCCGGCTGTAACTTTACAGGGAGGCTATTACTTTACATGGTTAGGATTTGGAATAAGCGCGGGAGACAAGGAAAGGGTAAACGCCCAGTTCAGGAACGACACTCTTTTCTTTTCCCTGCAATTATCAAAGAAGCTGCCAATTATTACGCCCTACCTTGGCATGAAGCTGATTTTTTCCAAAACCGATTCCGAGTTTGACTGGGAAACGCACAGGCCGGTAGTAGCAAAGGGCAAACTGTATCCGGGAGGCGCTCATTACTATTCAGGCATCGACGAAGGTGAGTTTTACACCTACTTTCAATTTAGCGGAGGTTTGGGAATTAGCATCATTTTTCCCCACGTCATAACAATTGGCGGGGTCTACAATGTTGTTACAAACCATTTTGGCATAAATCTGAGCGTCAGAGCGATATTTGGTTCCGGCGTTTATTGATAAAATTTCCCGGTTTAACCGGAAAGTGTACGTTGTGCACATAATATTTTTGAAGCTAAGGAGAACAAAATGAAAACGTTTTTAAAATGGGGGGGGGTAGCGATACTTTTAGCGGCCCTTTTATTATTTGTCGGATGTCCTATTGGGGAAGATAAGGAAGAGGAGCCTCCTGTCGTTGAAGATCCCGATGATATTAATGAGTCCGGAGTTGACTTTAAAAGCTATACTGGTAATGATGTTCGTGCTTTTTGGGTTCGTAACAGTACCAGCAAAAGACTGATTGCCTTTAGGGGTGCTGTGCATAAGGACAACATACTTGGCGGTATTCCCAATAATGGAAACTTACACGGTATTCAGAAGAGTTCTGCGTTGCTCAATGGTTCTCAGGAATTTTCAATGATCCTGATAACTGAAGATGATTATATTAAAAACAAAAGCAATATTGACAAAAACGATAATACCACTCTTCTCACTCTACAACAGAATCCTTTTACCAGGGTGTATGTTTTTTACAATTCTAATGGCGATAATTCTGTTCAATACGAAATTAGTAGTATCCTGGGAGGAACTAATAAGCTTAATGTTATTAATAATACCCAAGCTATTAATATTGAAGTACGGATTGGCGGCATCTACGGACCAACCCTCGGCTATGCTCCGAAAGGAAGTCTTTCTACATATCTGTATGTTTCAGAAAGAGAACTTGATTTATTCCCGGTTTTTAAGTGGTACAATGAATATCTTGATATTGTAGAAACAATTTACCCGATGAATGCAAACAACAAGCCGTGGCGTAAACCTATTGTATTTGAAGATGGTGTTACTGAACAGTATTTTGATGTACAGGAAGCTATTGATGCGCTTAATAATAGATCAAGTGGGGTAGCGCGGCTGACAATTATAAATAATGCAGCACAAGCAATTCGACTTAGAAGTGGAGACTCTGAAATTAAATCTCCAACTGGTATAGCCTCTATTGGTGTTTCATCCAGAAGAACAGTTACTATTGAAATGCCTAAATCCGGTAACGATAGCGCTACATTCGCTGATTCTATTCAGATTGATAATTATTGGGTAGGACCTATTGGCGAACAAGTGCGGATTTTCAACCATGAAGGTGCATCGAATTTTTGGCTGCAGGCTGATTATGAATACTATGTTTATGTTACTGGTGATATGAACAGTAGTAAAGAGGGTGATGGTTACATAAAGGCAGTGGTTATTACGGATGTGAATTCGGAAGAAGATGGAAAACCGGTTAAGTTTGAACTTAAGCTTTAGAGCATGCTGCAACCGTAAAATCTACATCTGACCACATAAATCTTTTTGTGTGGTCAGATTTTAATGAAAATTTTTGAGGAAAAAACATGAAACAAAGATGGATTTTGGGAATTTTTGTAACTCTCATAGCTGTATTTCTTTTCTCCTGTACCGGCTTCTTTGATCAAGATGAAGAAATCATTCCTTTTAGTGAAAACTCGCAAGGACCATCGACAACACCGACGACAAAAACAATTGTATATTTTGACAATATAGGAAATAACTGTTCTGTGGATGTTTTCGCTAATTATTTAAGAGAAAATAAAATAGTGACTGTCGAATCCAAAAGACAATCAGCGGATATCGACTGGGTACAAGCGGAAAATGGTTTTGATTTTTATTTTGTTTATAATATTCCCGTTTCTGGTACAACTTTTCCCTATACTCACAAAAATGGTTTTACTACCGAGGTTATTCCAAAAGATAAAACGACAAGAGTTACAGTTCAGCCTTTATCCAATATTGTCTCCGCAAATGAAGCCTTGTTTACTGACAGCTTGATTACAATAAAAAATAACAATGCCTCAGCAATACAACTTTTAAGAGGAAACTCTGTTATAACAACGGTAAACAACTTAAATCTCATAAGTAATGGACAGACATCTGTCTATAAAATCACCCCAGGTGCCAAAGTTTCAGATTATTCTATCTTACTGCAAAATAACAAAATAGCTTTTCCGTCAGCAATAACCGCTTTTGAAGGCGGCTATCTCTATGAGATAACGCTTTATAACGCAAATAATGTGCAAAGTCAAAGTAAACAACTTACGCGAGGCGACTTGAAGCTTTAAATACTTTTGCGCAAACAGTAACCTCGCGGAAACGCGGGGTTTTTTGTGGGGAGTGACCTTAAGAAATTTTCCGCCCGCCAAGTAAATGTTTACTATATGAAAAAAAAAAATTTTTATGCTATATTTATTAATAAATGGAACGGCTAAATCCTTTAAATGATTACCTTTTTCTCAAGCTCATGGGTGAAGAAGGCGATGAAGAGCAATGTTTAGGCTTTTTAAACGCCGTTCTTGGCTCAAAAA
>LIUI01000120.1:499-4313 GCA_001462235.1 Fibrobacteria bacterium GUT307 | reverse complement strand
TCCATTGAAGGAAAACGGTTTGCTATAACCGACGATGGCGGAGATTCATTTGCATCAAAAATCAAATCACGGCTGGAAAACGCAGGTGCACAAGCGGATATTATCCGTTCGGATGCAGATATTACTTCCTACGACGGATTGATTCTTATTAACGCAACGGCTTCACCTGACAAATATTCCATACACGATCTCTTTACCCTGATACAAGGGGCGAAGTTGAAGCATTTGAAATGGGTTTTCACTTTCAGTGATATAATCACAAAAATCGAAAATGATAAAAACTTGGAAGGTATCAAGCAGATACAAGGATTTTCGGGATTGCTCAAGACCTTAAACCTTGAATATCCGGAGATAAAATTCCGTTCCGTTCTTTCTTATTCGCCCTTTGATCCGGAAACCCTTCCGCAAATCGTATTGGATGAACTTTCAGTCGACGATATTTTTCCCGAAGTTATTTACAAAGGAAACGAACGTTTAATTGACAGCGCCAAGATGGAAAATCTGGTTCTCGACAATGCAGATACAAGTACGAACCTGAAATTAGACAAAGATTCGGTGGTCCTTGTATTGGGCGGCGCCCAAGGAATATCGCCCGAACTTACGAGACAACTTGCAATGGAATATCCCTGCCGTTACCTGTTGATCGGACGTTCGAAACAAATTGACGACCCCGATGGGGTATATGCCAAACTGAAAACATTGGTGGATATCCGGAAACATCTGATCTCGGTGGAAGGAATGAAAAAGCCGTCCGAAATTGAGAGCAAAATTCAAAAGATATTCAAATCCAATCAAATAGGAGAAGCTGTTAAAAAAATCGGAGAAACGGGCGCTCAAGTATCTTACCATCCGATCGACATAACCGATCAGGAAAATTTCAGGTCATTTTTGCAATCTGTTCGGAAAGAATACGGAAAAATCGACGCCATCATTCATGCTGCCGGTTTGCTGCACGACAAATTTTTTGCAGATAAAACATGGGAAATATTTGGAAAAGTATATCAAACGAAAGTCAATCCTTTGCATGTCATCATGGAAGAAATGGGCGATGACTTGAAACTGCTCGTATTGTTCAGTAGTGTAGCATCTTCGTATGGTAGCGTAGGTCAATCGGATTATGCGGCAGCCAACAGCGTCTTAGACTTCACAGCTTCTTTGAACGGTTTAAAGCCGGATCTGCGAATCGTAGCATTCAACTGGGGGCCTTGGAAAGGAGCGGGAATGGTATCCGAATCGTTGGAAGCCGAATTTGCCCGCAAAGGAATATCCTTGATTCCATTGAAAGAAGGAGGCGCTTATTTCGTACAGGAATTGAAATACGGAAAAGCTTCCAGAATAGTTGTAATGGGTGGAAGAGGAGAAGTAGAAAACTTTTTTAAAAGCGTAGAAGATGCACAAAAGTGATGATATAGCTATTGTTGGAATGTCATGCTATTTTCCGGGGGCAAACAGTATTCAGGAATATTGGGAAAATCTAATAAATGGGGTATGTTCAGTTACCGATGCCCCGGAAGATCGTTTTGATCCTTTCTTCTTTACCGATGGCAAAGTAGGGGAAGTTGATCATATTTACTTTAATAAAGGCGGATTTCTATCTCCAATTGAAATCAATCCGCTCCAATATGGTATTCTTCCGATTGCCGCAAAATGGATTGACCCTGAACAATTGGCATCTTTACATTTCGTGAGGGAAGCATTAATAGACGCCGGGGTGTATGAAAAAAATATTTCACTGCGAAACTGTTGCTTTATACTGGGCAAAGGAAATTATGCCAGTCTTGCCCAATCTCGAATAGGTCTATATTCATTCATTTCAGGCGTGTTGAATAACATGATAAGAACTATATTTCCTGATGTGAAAGACGATGAAATGGAGGCTATTAAAAACGAATATAAAGAAAGTTTAGGTCGCATTCAGGCAGATACCGTAGCCGGCGCTATGCCCAACTTAATCGTGTCGATGGTATCGAATAAGTTCGACATGAAAGGACCGGCTTATACCATAGATGCAGCTTGCGCCAGTTCTTTGCTCGCTGTTGAACATGCCGCCAACCTGTTGCTGAGCGGGCAATGCGATATAGCGATTGCCGGCGGTTCACACTTGGGACAGAATGTTTCCTTCTGGAGCATTTTTAATGTTCTCGGAGCACCTTCCAATAAAGGAATAATGGCTCCATTCAGTGAAAATGCCGATGGTTTGGTTATTGGTGAAGGAATTGGTATTCTTGTCTTGAAAAAATTGGAAAAAGCAATAGCAGACAAAGACCGTATTTACGCAGTAATCAAAGCATTAGGTTCCGGCAGCGACGGTTCTGATGTCAGCATATTGGCGCCTTCTACCAAAGGACAAGTGGAAGTATTGAAAAAGACTTGGGAAAAATCGGGAATGGATCCGAAAATATTAGGTTATCTGGAAACACACGGAACGGCAACCCAGGCGGGAGACTTGGCGGAAATCACTACAATAATCAATTTTTTTGGTGATAATACAGCGCCTCCGGCATTGCTTGGTGCGGTAAAAGCCAATATCGGACATTCAATGCCTGCCGCAGGTATGGCCGGTTTAATAAAAACGGCTTTAGCGCTGTACCACAGGAAAATTCCACCTACCCTGCACTGCGAAAAACCCATGAAAGCGATGTATGAATCTCGTTTCATGCCGGCACAACAGCTAATCGACTGGGACGGAGAAAAATATCCTTTAGTAGCAGCTGTTAATGCTTTTGGTTTCGGTGGTATCAATACACATGCAATTCTGGAGCCATATTACGACGAAAGCAAACAAACAAACGTTTGCATTGATAAATCAGATTTGATCAAGGATAAAGTAATCAGTTTATCGGCTCAATCGAAAGAAGAACTCCTATCCAAATTGGAAAAAAAGGATTATACCGTTTCGAAAGGAAATTACCGCTTGGTCGTATTTAATCCGACAGCCGATAGATTAGATCGAGCAAAATCGCTGGTAGAAAAAGACAAACCTTGGAAGGGAAGATTAGATATCTGGTTTTCCAACGACCCCCTGCTGATCAACAATGGAAAAGTAGTGTTTATGTTTCCCGGACTTGATGTGGGCAGCGATGTGGAAGTGCAAACCATTATCGATTATTTTGATATTCCATTCAAACAAGTGTCTGTTGGAAAGAATATATTGGATGGAAATGCTATCAATCATTTCTATCGTTCCCTGCTTATGGATGAGGCGTTGAAAAAAACAGGACTGACTCCGGATATGTACATAGGCCATAGTATGGGAGAATGGATTGCATCAGTAGCCGCGCGCTATTTAACAATGGATTCCCTTGAAAAATTGTTTGGACAATTCTTTAATCCGGAAACGAATTTGTTGATAGATAGCACTTATATAGCGTTAGGATGCGGATATGATAGAGTAAAATCGTGGTGCGATGAGATTAAAGATCTGTATTTGGCAAACGACAATTGTCGAAACCAAATCTTGATTGCAGGCAAGGAAGAATCGGTTAATCGCTTGGTAGAACGGTTGAAAGAAGAACAGATTTTTTATCAGATTTTACCTTATAAATCGGGATTTCACACCCCTTTGCTTCCGGAAAAAGATGGGATACTACTGAAGCAACTTAGTACAACTTTGTTGGAGTTAGACGAAAGAGGAAATAATGTCCCTTTATGGTCTACAACGACTCTCGAAGAATATCCGAAAGATATAGAAAATATTTTGGCCTTGTATGCCCGCCATGCAAGAGAAACCGTACGATTTCTGGAAGTAATTGAAAAGCTTTATAATCAAGAAAATGCGCGAGTATTTATCCAAGTGGGTTTCGGACCTTTGGTC
>LIUI01000120.1:0-279 GCA_001462235.1 Fibrobacteria bacterium GUT307 | reverse complement strand
GCTCACGCTTCTTTTTCCAGCATAGAACAAATCCGGCGTATCGCAGCTCTGATGTTTATCGAAGGGAAAACCATAAATAAAGAGTTGATAGGAATTGTTGAGAAGGAAAGTGATTCGTCGCAAAAGAAACAACTGACTGTAGCTTTGGATTTTTCTGCTGTGTTGCCAAAGTCATTCCCGACTTTGCAATTAATATTTGCACGGAAAATGGAAGAAATGGCTTCGCAAAATTCAACTGTATCTGCTTTTTCTGCGGAAGAAATAGGAGGTGATCCTGTC
>LIUI01000119.1 GCA_001462235.1 Fibrobacteria bacterium GUT307 | reverse complement strand
ATCTTGCGGTCAGTTTCCTTCATTTTCCGATCGGTCTCCTTCATTTGCAGAGATGTTTCCTGTACTATGCGCCAAACTTCTTCAACTGTCATAAAAACTCCTTTTTAAAATCATTCACTACAAATATAATAACATTATATGCAAATATAGATAAAAAAAAATCAACAAATCATTTTGCAAACTATTGTTGACGTTATAATAAAAAAAACGCGCGCCTCAAACGCACGGGGTTCAGACAAAAAAAATCCGTCAACAACTGTTGCAAAATCATGCTTTTTAGAACTTTTTCCCTCCGAAACGCGTCTAATAGATAAACAACCCAAACAGGAGTTTATCTATGGAAACGGTCAAAACAAACCGCCAGTACAAAAACAGCGTGTTCACTTTGCTGTTCAGCGAAAAAGAACATCTGCTAGAGCTATACAACGCGGTGAGCGGGGAAAGCTACCCGGAAAGCACGGAGATAGAAATAATAACCCTATCCGACGTGCTGTTCATGGAGCAGCTGAATGACATCGCTTTTGTGCTGGAGAACAGGCTTGTGGTGCTAATAGAGCATCAATCCACGGTCAACGAGAATATGCCGCTGAGGATGCTGCAGTACATGGGAAAAGAATACCAGGCAATAACAAACAAGAAAGATTTGTACAAGAAGCAGCTTGTGGAAATCCCCACTCCGGAGTTCATAGTTCTTTACAACGGCAAGGAAGAGTTCCCAGATTTCAAGGAATTGAGACTTTCCAGTGCATTCAAGAGCAAAAAGGAAAAATATTCCCTTGAACTTATAGTTCAAGTTTACAACATAAACAAGGGCAGGAATGCGGATATGGCAAGCAGGAGTCCATCTTTGAACGGCTACAGCGAGCTTGTTGACGAGGTGGAGAATAACTGCAAAATCATGAGCAGGGAGGAGGCGATAAAAGCGGCTATAAAGACCTGCATAAGCCGCGGCAATTTAGTATATTTCTTGGAAAAGTATTCGTCGGAGGTTGAAAACATGTTGCTTACAGACTGGAATTTGAAGGATGCTCTTGAGGTTGAGAGGGAAGAAGCTGAGGCTAGGTGCAAGGAGAAGACCAGCAAAGATATCTTTTCCCTCTGGGAAAGTGGTGTTTCCTTAGCCGAGGCTAAGCAAAGATTTGGTATAGATAGCAACCAAACCTGATTTTGGGGCAAAAAATGGCAAATTAATCAGTCTTTTACGCAGCGGACAGCGAAATACGCACCAGGGACATTCCAATCAATGTTGCCAATGCCGTCGCTATTTCCACTGATACTCCATTTATAAGGTCGAGCACCATTAATACCGCCCCACCAATTGCCAGTTTTGCCCACATCGTAATAAACTGCCACAGCCGTTCCTGTTGATGCATGCCCAGTAGGTTTAGCCCCAAAACCGTAATCATCGGTGCCGTTCCCATTATCATTCCATCCGCTCCTTGACTTTAATTTTTTCCCTGCATTGCTTCCGCCCGTTTTGCTCACAAGGTGTGCCCAATCGTCGTAGCTAGGCATACGCCATCCGGCAGGGCAGGCTTTTTCCGCTGTTTCCCAATCATACAAAATATACTCACAAGTATTATAGCACACGAACTTGCCAGAACGGTATTCTAAGTCTTTCGCCATCCATGTTTTATTATCTATAGTTATGGTTTTGTATGTTTTTATATTATTTTTGTCGCGATTATCGGTGAGCGTGCCAAATTTCAATACATTGTTAGTGTAGCAATATTCCGCTGAAGGGCTGTATATTTTGCCGCCGCATTTTTCATAAACTTCATTGTCAGCGGCACAAAACTGCGTTGAGGAGTTATATGCTATGCCTTTGCATATTGCATTGCTTGAACTGCTAGAGCTTATAATTATGCTAGAAGAAGAACTTACTACAGTATCACTTGAACTTATGTTTATGCTAGAAGACGAGCCTCTGATTATTAAATAGCCTTCAACACAATTATATGTTTTGTTGTCGTATGCAATGCCTCCGCACACAAATAGCGGCTGCGGGGGTGGCGGGATGCAAGAAGAAAGAGAAACGGCAAATACCACTGAGATTATGAGGAAGATGGAGGTTTTCATTGATTCCTTGGTGTATCTTGAGCTTTGGTTCATTGTAACTCCTCTGAAAAGGTTTAGGTTTCTTTTTCAAATATAGAAAATTCCCCGCCGCTTGTCAATGGATAAAAGAATAAAAAAAAGGAACGCGCTGTTCGCGCGTTCCTTGTAGGGCAAACCTGAATGCCTGCCCATGTTCAGTCAATGGTTATGGAGCAGGGGTGTTGACGCAGAGAGCCCTGGAGGGATTCCAAGCCCAGGTGCCGGTGTAACCCCAGGTGATGCCAGTAACTTCGCCAGGAATAGTGCTTGCGCACATGTTGCTGTTTGCTACAATACCACCCGAACCGTTGCCAATGCCGCCGATAGCGCCGCCGCATCTGGCGGGAACAGCATCAGCCCATACATAGGGTCTCCACACATTAGATTTCCATATCTGGCCAGCCTGTTCGCAGGAAGCTTTTGTTGGCCCTGCCTGGAATTCAACCAAACCATCAGGATAAGCATAGCACGCTGCGCCATCAGCATCCACTGCCTCGCAAGCGAGTTTATTATTAAGAGTGGCTGTTAAGACATAATTATCAACACCAGCAGTACCAGTATTAGTTACATGTGGCTTATACTTGTCCGAAGCCGCGATTGTATGGTCGTAAGTGTAGCATGTTCCAAAACCTGCAGTTCCAACTTGGGCTGTAGTCCCTAAGCAGTTTTCTTGAGTTGACGGAGACGTCGCTGGTGTAGTTACGGCACCGTCAGTATTAGCAATAGCAACCTTTGTGCACTTAGTATCTTCGGCAACGATATACGCTACGCCTTTTTTGTTAACAGGAGCGGTGACGCAATTTGTAGCACTCCATGCGGTGGCGGCGCTGTTGCTGAGGTAGCAGGCGCTTGTCGCATAATCCAGGCTTCCGGTTACGGTGCCCAAGGCTGGAGTTGCTATCCGTACCGCCGCTGCCGCGTCTGTGCACAGCTCAGACAATGTCTTTCCAGTCACGGACGAGGACGATCCGCCGACGGACGATGAGGA
>LIUI01000118.1 GCA_001462235.1 Fibrobacteria bacterium GUT307 | reverse complement strand
TGCTCACCTTTGATTTCCGCAAGCGCAGAGCCAAGAAGCCTAGTGCAAGGTGGGTTAGGAAGAGCAAGAAAAAGTTTTTGGATTGCTTGTGCGTTTAGGAAGTATTGTATTTACTATATTATTCATTGAGCGAGTTCCTCTTTGTGGATATACGAATATGCGTTTTATTTACTTTATGGCAGTTTTGGGGTTGCTGTTCCTAGGATGCAGCGACGGCAAGTTGAATTTAATGCTAGTCCTCTGGAACGAAGACGAAAGCGAGCGCTCTTCCTCCTCCTACGAGGAGCGCAGCAGCAGTTCAAGCCCGGAAATACCCTCTTCTTCAAGCGAAAATTCACCATCCTCTTCAAGCGTGGAAATAACACCCTCCTCCTCAAGCGAAGAAGAACCCCCGCCATCTTCTTCTAGTGAAGAACCCCCGCCACCTAGTTCAAGCTCTAGGGGGCCAAGGTCTAGCTCCTCTATAAACCAAGTGGAATTCCCTCCTCCTCTGGAAGAAGGTCAGCCCGGTGTTGAAAGGAATGAACCTGGAGGCCTTACCCGATATTGGGATGACTGCAAACCCTCATGTACCCGAATAGAACATGTTGTTAAGAATGGCATTTGGCCACCTAATGGTTTGGCTAGAAATTGTGACAGAAACGACAAAGAAATGCCTCTATATTATCGGATAAATCCTGTAAATTCAACGTTTGCACACTTCACAAGTACACCAGACGCTTACGTTGAGATGAATAGCGACGGGCAAAACTGGATACAAAGCGTAACTTATGCAGAGTGGGCGGCTACCAATCCGAATTTTCCCCTCGCTGCACAATCTGGAGCGTATGTATGCACTGCAGACCAAATTCCACACGCAGTGAACGATACTCTGGCTTACGCATTTGCGGCCTCCACAGGTAATTGCGGCAAATGTTTTCAATTACAATTCCGTTCCGATTGGAATTTTGGAGCAGCAAGACCTTCTCATAGAGCTATTGCAGGAAAAACTTTAATAGTTATGGTTAACAATTATGGTGTTGGAGCAGAAGGTGAGGGTAGAACTTTTGATATTATGATTCCGGGAGGTGGTCCAGGTGCTTGTAATTCCACTCCCGAACGCCTCGGCACAACGCAGGATAATTTAGGGCGCACAATGGGAGGATTGTTATCGGAGTGCATATTCGGAAGCCGTGATTATCCTTATACTGACACAAGAGGAGGTTTAACTCCTCACGAGAGAGCTACCTTGGAAGAAAGCCAAGAATGCCTTAGAGCAAAATGTAATAGGGCTTTTAAAAATCATCCTGCGTATTTGCAAGGTTGCTTATGGCATGTGGATTGGTTTATGGCCGTAGATAATCCCGAGGCATTAGTTAAAGAAGTTACTTGCCCTAAATATTTAGTGGACAGATACGGTTCAACACTTCCGCTACCTACGCGCCCAGAAGACCTTAATCCAGATGCAACCTGTAGTATAGGAGGGAAATTAGATTGTCCCGCTCCTTAACGGTGTTCTTTAGTCATATTGCCATTGGATGTAGCAATGGCAAATTGAATTAATCTTTTATGCAACGAACTGAAAGAGCATTAATTTTCCGGGTGCCATATCCGCCGCTCGCATAACTTCTCTTAAATACAGCAAAATTATTATAACTGTCATCAGGATAAGTACTCTCATATCGACTTCCCCCCTCTGTAGCACCCCAGAAAAAGCAAATTCCTCCAATATAAGAGTATCTGCTCTCTTCTAACATACCGCCAGGCAAAGCTGAAAAACCAAAATCATCAGTGCCAGTGCCGTTAAAATAAACCGTCCACAGTGGTGATTTGGCGATTAGCTTCACATTGTTCAAGAGGGGCCAAGGATCATCATAATCAGCATCCGGACCATCTTTTCCGTTTGCGAAAAGTATAAGTTTGTTCCATTCGGCAAGAGTTGGAATATGCCACCCAGTAGGGCAAATACCTTGATGCGGAGTATTTATTTGCTCTGAACAAGAAATTGTGTTGCAACTATCTGGCAAATTCATAGCCGTAGCCCAATCATAAAGTTTTCCATAAATTTCGCAATTTGCAGGGTCATCATTATAACATCTGCTACCGGGTGCATCGTAAATCAAATTTTCAGCCAGCCAATATTGTTCGCCAATTTGAACTGTTTTATAAACATACTCATCACGAGGGTCTTTGGAAGAAGAACTAGGAATTTCTGAACTGGAGCTTGGCACTGAACAAGGAGTTTCTTCTCCTGTTTTCCAATAATCAAAGAGAGCATCCATATCGGCTTGTGTATAAGAGACTATTCCACCTTCGTCGTTTAAAGTTCCATTTGGATAATCTTTAATCAGATTTTCTTTCAAATTATTCCAGGAAGATGATTTAAAAAGAGCTTTTTCTGCCATTGGAGCCGTAATACCACTGACTTTATCGCAAAATGTCTCTCTTGCCGCAAAAGTAACAACTGTATCTTCCAAATCCTCAAATAAACCGGTGTATACACTATCATAAAATGCCATAGACCAATTTCCATAATGTTTTATTGATAAATATCTTTGTACTCCCCTTGCATAAGTTTCTTTCAATATCGAAGGCAAATCAATATATTCTGACGATTGCGGCTTTTTCCAATCTCGCGTTTCCATATTCCAATAATGTGATGAATGGGCTATCTCATGTATTGTTGTGCCGTACATCTCTAAATGCGTTCGGCCATGAGCTAGAACGTTAATACGTTCCACAAAAGTACCGATAGTATATCGCCCATAATAATCCTTGTCATTTTTGTAATAAACATTTATCTCCAAACTCTGATTCCACCACTCATTCTGCCTTGGGCGTTTTAATCCATATGTATAGCCATACCAATAATTCCAAGCCGCCATCCATATAACGCACCATTTCGCATGATTTCCCGTAAAAGTCTCTACCCAAGCACTCCTTTTGTTGTTCTTTTCGATTTCCAAATCCTCACCATACCAAGAATGCCCATCCTGTAACAAAAATTGATACGAATCAAAATTCGCTTCATAATCCACACTGTATCTCCACCTCTCTGGACTTTCAAATTTACCTTCATCATTTGTTGTAGATGAACGCCAATAGAAGCTATAACCTGCAGTAACCCTAACTTTAACAAGAGGCCATTTTCCTAGTAAGCTATCTGTAAATGTTAATGTACCGCTAGGCCTCCATCTTGAAGGAAATAGGCTCCATGCAACAATTCCTTTTGAATTGCTTTCAATTTCTGGATTTAATCTTTCCGAATTCGGTATAGCTGCAGCTTCTAATTGAGATGGGACTAAACCCTGGCTTTCCAAATAAGCAGCCACGGCTTTGTTAGCTTCGTTTGATTTCTTCGCTTTAACAAAATAGCTGCCTTCCTGATAATCTTCTTCATCTTCTTCAAGTGGTTGCGTTAAAAATAATTCCTGCAAAATTTCGTAAGGCGTTGGGCCAAATTCGTAGCCAACGGGTACTGAGGCAAAATACGGAATTATGCTATCAGGTAAAGAGTTATCTACATAAGCAACGGGCTTCCTAATTTTATTGTAATCCATTGGATGTTTAAATAATGCCAAGCTGGTATCGTAAGTCTTTAATTCATAAACCCCCTTCTTGCCATAAGGCAAAAAACGAACATACAAGAAATTTGCTTCCAATTCAGGAATATCTTTTGCATTTGCGTTATTCGCAAGGATAAAATTTTTAAATGTTTTGTTCATATTTTCCACGGAATACGGGTTTTGCTCCTTGGGGCTAGGGAAAAAGCTTGTTAAGACATTTATCCCTGTATCATTCGGATTTTGTTCCTCTGTTTGCGTAGATTTTCTTTGGTCATTATCGCTGGTTCCGGAATCTGAGCAACCGGATAAAACAATGCTTGCAAGTACAAGCGAAGCTAATACTTGCGATAAAGAGACTTGGGGCATAAAAAACTCCCTTAGATTAAAGAATCTGCATATAATTTAGTAAACGCAGATTTATTTTTCCGTATCTTGGCAATACTCCTCTCTTGCCTGTTGCATAAGCTCTGGGGTTATAGTGTAGGAATAAAAATGCCTGACAAGGCTTCGTTCCTCTATTAAGGTATAATTTTCCCAATAGCGAATATCGTTATCGCCAACTTTAGCATCTCCATCAAATACCAAACAAACTTTTGGATTGCTGAGAAATTCAATTTTAAAATATAGAGGCTTATTTGTACTAGAGCCAGTAGGACCGGTAATATAATAATAGTAGTCTTTATAACCGTGAGGAACATACCAACCAGCAGTAGCACAACTTTCATTCTCTAAAAAATAATTGCATAGCGTATCATTATTTCTTATTTCTTTTTCGTAACGAGCGTATATGGAATCTACCTCCATAAATTTTATTATAACAGTGAGATTCACGGTAACTCCACTATCATTTATATAAAAGGGTTCTAGCATAGGAGGTTCGTTTTCAATAATAGTATATGAGCAACTGGATAAAACAATGCTTGCAAGTACAAGCGAAGCTAACGCTTGAGATAAAGAGGCTTGGGGCATAAAAAAACTCCCTTAGATTAAAGAACCTACGTATAATTTAGAAAAAATTCTATATTGCAAGTATGAATGTTGTTAAGGAGTCATTAAAAGCCATTCTTATTTTTTGCATTTTATGCAATATAATACGTCTACACCATAACCCCCGAACATAAAGCTATGGCGAAAGAAGAGTATTGCCATTAGTCATAGTGAGGTTTAGCCTTGTCCAAATAGCCAAACTTTTGCTTAGCTTCGCCCAAAGATATGCCAGATTCCCAGAGGGCGAACAGCTCATCGTGGCCTTTAGCAACGCCCTCATCAAACCTAACGGCCAGAGCCTCATCCCAATTCCATTCCTGAAACAACATATTCTCAACCTCCGAACCATACCTTGTAAGGAAATCTACAAAAATGCCGCGGCCAAGAAAACTGCGAATGGAAGCCTTTATAGCTTCCGACAATGGCATAGTTTTAAGATTCAAGCGTATATCCGCTATAAACTCCTCGTAATCGCTAAGAGAACGGCTGCGAGCAGCTATCTCTACATTACGGCCTTTGTTGATGTTATACGCCTTAACAACAAGCTCAAGGTTAGGGCTGTCTGGCCCCATCTCAAACATATCGGACAATCTAAGCTCAACATAATCATCCATCTCCGCAGTCCCATTGTACAAAACTATGAATTCGGGTGCGGGGATTTTCTTCATATTCACCATGTAGAGGTCTCTTCTGTCCGTGAGCATCTCGTACTCCCTGCCTATGTACAAAAGCATCCTAAGCGGCATGTTCTTATTCAGCGTTGACTGGTGCTCCATAAGCACAACCAGCTTGCCCTCAATGGTGAAAGCGATGTCGTTTAGCTGCTCCCCGTAGAGGACATTCGGTAGCGTGACTATTTTCACCTTTGAGGGGTCTGAGTAGTTTGTGCCTTTTATGGCGTTGTATATTTCCAAAGACTTTTCGGGCGTTCCGAACAGCGCTGTGATCATGCTGTCTTTGTACTTCCTGTTTGGCGCGGCTGTGGCTGTTTCCATAGATAAACTCCTATTTGGGTTGTTTATCTATTAGACGCGTTTCAGAGGAAAAAAGTTCAAAAAAGCATAATTTTGCAACAACTGTTGACGGATTTTTGCAATTTTTTAAAATCCCCTAAATCCTAAAAATCGGGGGTATCGGGGTTCTGACAATTAAAGAACCTACATGTAATTTAGAGAAAATTCTATATTGCAAGTATGAATGTTGTTAAGGAGTCATTAAAAGCCATTCTTATTTTTTGCATTTTATGCAACATTACAGGTTGCTCTCTTTTAACTTGTGATTTCGGTTTCGTATCGGAATGCGGAGAAGGCGAAATATATCCTGCATACGCAAATAAGAGTGGAACGGCGGTTAAGATAGTTGCAAGTGCAGAGAGTTATCCTCGCTATGAAAAATCTATTGTTAATAATGATACTTTGCATAATAACTATTATTATTATTACGAAGGTTCCTATCATTACGAAGAATGGAATATTCTTTATCCAATACTTAGCAATAATCCAATTGAAGTTGAAATAGAATTGCATTTTTTAGATGAGCCACAAAAATGTTTAATTTTTAAAGGTCCGGTGAAAAATGACGGAATAGATATGCGCTCTCGGACATCATATAAAAAGGGAAACCCTTTTGGTGGGGGTCCATTACTTGATATGGAATATGTCTACACCATAACCCCCGAACATAAAGCTATGGCGAAAGAGGAGTGTAAGGGCGGTGATTACGACAGCTTGTAATGCTCTTTAAGCTGCCCTTTAAGCTCAATTATTTCCGTGCGGAGCTTATCGTTTTCTTCCCTAAGCTCCTTAATCTCTGCCTTCAAAAGCCCGATTTCCCTTGTAGAGGCTTCCCATAATCCCTTCCACGAATTAACGGATTCCGTAAGGGCCTTTAGCTGCAGATCAAAACCCGTCTGCATAGCTCTGGTGTTTTCCCTAAACTCCGATTGCATGGCTTGCATCTGCACCTGCACGGCTTGCATTTGGGCACGGAACGCCTCGGCGTTGCTTTTTGAATCCGCTTGCACGGCTTGCATTTGGGCACGGAACGCCTCGGAACTGTTTTTAGATTCAACCTGTATGGATTCCAACCGGCTGTCAAAGCCTGCTTGCATGGCTTGCATCTGCACCTGCATGGCTTGTATTTGAGCACGGAACGCTTCGGAACTGTTTTTAGATTCAACCTGCATGGCTTCCAACCGGCTGTCAAAGCCTGCTTGCCCGGCTTGCATCTGCACCTGCATGGCTTGCATTTGGGCACGGAACGCTTCGGCATTATTTTTAGATTCAATCTGCATGGCTTGCATTTGGGCACGGAACGCCTCGGCATTATTTTTAGATTCAACCTGCATGGCTTGCATTTGGGCACGGAACGCCTCGGCATTATTTTTAGATTCAATCTGCATGGCTTGCATTTGAGCTTGCAATGCCTGTATCTGAGTTTGCAGAGTTCCCAGGTTGTTTTCCCGCTTGTATCTTAAATGGTTCACGAAAACAGTCAGTATGGCGGCCATTCCAGCCAAGCCGCCCGCCGCACATACATAAGCGAATATTTGCCCTGTCTCCATACTTGGAATATACAAAACTTCGCTATCCATTCATAAACAAAATGCCGCATACAATGGCACTGTTTTTATGTTGCTTTCAAAACCAAAATTTTTTGCACTTAATTTTATGGCGTATTTGGGCTTGAATTTTTGCATATAAACCGATAAACTTTTAGATTTTGTGTTATCTGAACTCTTTACTTTCACCGGGATTATATGTCCGCTTTTTTGAATAACAAAATCTATTTCAGCTTCTCTATCTGATTCCCAGTAATAAGCCTCCAAATCGTTTGCCTTCAAATGAAACTCGGCAAAGTTTTCAACCAAACCGCCTTTAAAATCATCAATTTCATGTGTATCAAAAAGAATATCTTCCGGCACAATATTTTTCTTTGCACACAAAAGCCCTAAGTCAGAAACATAGACTTTAAAAGCCTCGTCTTTGTAATTCTCAAGTGGCTTCATGATGTTGTTCACCTTAAAAACAACAGAGACTATACCTGATAAACTTAGCCATTCAATAGCATTTTCAAATTCTTTGGCTCTCGCTCCTGTTTTTATCAATTTATACTGAAATCTGGTATTGCTTTTTGAGAGTTGCACGGTTATGCTGTTATATGCAAGGCGAGTTTTTTTTATTTCGTTTTCCGTATTATATTTGCTCATATCATTTAAGTATGCGATTAAAATTAAATTTTGCAAATGCCTGATTAAAACCAGATTTTTTGTTTCTATATACTGCGCCACGCATTCCGGCATTCCACCTACAACAAGATATTTCCTATAATATTCCATTGCCGTTTTGTGCA
>LIUI01000117.1 GCA_001462235.1 Fibrobacteria bacterium GUT307 | reverse complement strand
GGCTATACTCAATGCAAGGTTGGGTAAGAAGGGCAAAAAGGAATTTGAAAACCCACAAACCAATGGAGGTTCACTATGAAAACAAGAAGTTTTCTAATGGCGGTTGCAATGGCAACCATGGCATTCACCCTTTCTGCTTGCTCAAGCGATAAAGAAGAAGGCGGACTTAAAGTAGCCTGTCAATCACCGCTTGAGATTCCAGGTCATTATTTGTGCATTGAATGGCCAAACGAAGTGGAATGGGAAGATTATAATATAAGAGGCTGCGAAAATGACGAGGACTTCCCAGGAGGTACAATAAAGGATAAATGCCCAAAAGGCGAAAATCTAAAATGCAATGGAGAAGCGGTTGGTTTTAAGGAGGAGATCACAGCCTATTTTTATGGTCAATTATTTGAAGGCGAAACTTGCGAATCTGTGAATGGAAGTGATGATGACGATGATTAGACTGACGACAATCTCTTTGTTTTCTTTGGCATTTATCCTTTCCTGCTCAGACGATAAAGATAGCAGAGGCTGGCTTTCTTCTTGTTCTGAGCTTTATGAACTTGAAGATAAGTGTAATGCATGCTCTGGAAAAGAATGTGGAATAGTCAGTAAATGCGTTGAAGATGGTGCTTGCAATGGCACTACACGTAGATCATGCCAAAAACATTACGGATATATGGGATGTTTTGATTACGAAGAATAGTACATCTTGAAGCCCTTTTATCAGAACCCCGATGGCCCCGATTAAAAGGATTAACCCGATTATGCAACACGAAATGCAAAATCCCCTAAATCCCAAAAATCGGGGGTATCGGGGTTCTGACAATTGCAAACAAAAACGGGAAAACAAAACCATTATGCGCAACACACTAATCCTCCCCCTCCTCGCGCTGGCGGCAACACACGCCGCAAACACCCTAGCCGTCTTAGAAATAATCCCAAAATCGGAAATAGAAAACATAAGCATAGACGAAATGCGGCACCTTACAGACGAACTCAGAAAGCAAGCCGTCTCTGCACTCCCAAGCGAAGGCTACTCAGTCCTAACGCGAGACAACATGCTTGCCCTAATACCGCCAGACGAAGAAGAAGCAAAATGCTTGGAAGAAAGTTGCGCTGTGGAAATAGGCAGGGCAATAGGAGCGGAATATATAAGCCAAGGAAGCCTAGGCCGCTTTGGAAACGAACTCAGCGTATCAATAGAACTCTATGAAACTATGAGCGGCAAACTGCTTGGCAGCATAGTGATGGAAAGTAGCGATGTAAAGGGTTTGCTCACGGCCATAAGAGAACAAGCCAAACCATTATTTGAAAGGATAATAAAAAAGAAAACCATAAAAATAGAAGACCCAAAATCAGACAACTCTCAACTCTCAATTCTCAACTCTCAACTAAACCAAGACGCCCAAAAAAAGAGCAACACCCCAACATGGATAGCCATCAGCCTGGATGTCTTAGGTGCCGCCGCTCTTGGCTTTGGAATATACCAGCATGTTCAAAAAAATAAATTTTATGATGATTACAAAGAATTCTACAACTACTACAAAGACATGCCCCCTTACCAGCCTCAAAAAGAATACGATGCCGCATTGAAAAAGGTCAACGATACGCAAAAAAAGGTCAATGATGCACAAAACCTCCGAGATGTAGGGTTTATAACAGGCGGCGTATTGCTAGGTGCGGGGATTGCGGTGCATATTTGGGTTTGGTAGGTTTGCCTGCCCATGCCACCCATGTTGCATAACATGCCACTCAAAGACCGCCGAGCTTACGATAAATATCGCCAAGCTGGAAGGCAAGGCAGAGGGCATAAGCGTTGATGTGATATCTAGAGTGACCGGTTTATCGGCTGAGGAAATTATGGAAAAACCCCGTGCAAAAATCCCATAAATCCAAAAAATTGGGGATATCGGGGTTCTGACAATTACAAAGATTACTATATTCACCTCTATGGATTTAAACGGCATACTTGGCATTGTAATGTGCATTGCGGTAATGATTATATGGGGTTTGGGCTCCATTGATAACTTACCTATGTTTTTAGACATACCTTCTACTGCTATAGTATTGGGCGGCACTTTTTTGACTATAGTAGCCGGATATCCCGGGAGTTTTTGGAAAACCGTGCCCGGTTTTATGAAAATGTTTGTAATTGTGCGCAAGTACGACCTTGCAGGAACAATAGCCCAAATAATATCCTTTGCAGAACAAGCCCGGCGCGAGGGCATTTTAGCTCTTGAAAATTCTCTGGAAAAAGTAGATGACCCGTTTTTGAAAAAAGGCATTCAGTTGGCAGTTGACGGAACAGAAAAGGTACTTATAGAAAGAATATTAGAAGTAGAAAAAAACCATATAGAAGAAAGACACAAAGCAAATATCGCTTTTATAGAAGCCATAATAGCAATGGGGCCGTCGTTTGGAATGCTTGGAACCCTTATAGGCTTGGTGCTTATGCTTCAAAATATGAGCGACCCTGCGAGTATAGGCCCTGCTATGGCTATTGCGCTTATTACAACATTTTACGGCTCTGTTCTTGCAAATGTGTTCGCTTGGCCTGTTGCAACAAAATTGAAACTTAGGCACGAAGAAGAAATGGCAGAAAAGCAGGTTATGCTAGAGGGCATTCTTGCGGTGCAGGCAGGTGAAAACCCCCGCATTGTGCAATGGAAGCTCTCTGCCTATCTAGACCCCACAGCCAGAGCAAAGCTAGAAGCTGCCAGAGAAAAAGAAAGGCAGGAAGGCAGGAAGTAAATGGCTAAAAATAAATGCCCCGAATGCCCCGCAGGTGCGCCCGGATGGATGACAACGTTCTCCGACATGACCACCTTGCTATTGACATTCTTTATACTTCTTCTTTCTATGGCTAATTTTGACCCGGTAAGGTATGCCCTTACCGTTGAGAGCTTTCAAAACGCTTTTGGTGTTTTGCAAACTTTCCCAACCGTTCCCATCCATCCCATTGTGGATATTCCCAAAAAAACCGGAGATGAACAAGTAAAAAAGCAAAGCTTAAAAGATGCGGAAAAAATAAAAGAGATTGTTCAAAGCAAAAATCTGGAAGATGCGGTAAAAGTTGAGGTAACGGAAAAGGGCATTGCGATAATGCTCCGAGACCCGGTGGGTTTTGCAAGCGGCTCCGCAGACCTTAGGGAACAAGGTAAAAGCATTCTTGAAGATATTAGCGAGGTTATAAAAGGCAACCCGGATTTGAAAGTTCGCGTAGAAGGCCATACAGACGATGTTCCCATACATTCAAACCGCTATCACAGCAATTGGGAGCTTTCCAGCGCAAGGTCTCTTTCTGTGGTTCAGTTGCTTTCTAGCCAAACCGGTATTCACCCGCAGAATATGAGCGCTGTTGGCTATGGCGAATACCGCCCAGTTGTTCCAAATACAAGTTCAGAAAATCGTAGCAAAAACCGCCGAATACAAATTTTTGTAGATTATATTAAATAGCGAGGATTAAATGCCAATAGAAGATGATAGAAAACCAGAAGAGAGTGAAGAGGCTCCGAGTTCTAGCAAAGCTGTAGTAAAATGGGCTATAGTTGGCGTTATTTTACTTTTGTTTATAGGCATAGAAGTTGGGATTGCACTTATTTTTGTCAACAAACTGCAGCAACCGGATATAGCGGATGTCCAAAAACAAGAAGATGAAAAAAGAGCCGCAGAGCAACTCAAAGCACAAACCGAAATGGGCGCAACCCTTGCCGCTCCCATAGATGTAACGGTAAACATAAGCGGAGAAGACGGCCGCTACATTAAATGCGGAGTTCAGCTTGAATATGACCCTATATATACCAACTTAGGCACAGAGCTAGAACTTCGCAAAGCCCGCATAAAAGATATTATTTTAGATATAATGAGTTCAAAATCAATGTCTGATTTAATGACAAACGATGGCAAAAAAGTTATAAGAGACCAAATTGTAAGGGAAGTAAACGAAGTTTTGCCGCAGGAAGTGAGTGGTAAACCTTTGGGTAAAATTCATCGTAGTTATTTTGACTCGTTTATAATACAGTAGGGCTATGGGCGAAATTTTATCACAAGCAGCAATTGACTCGTTTATGGCCGGTCTCTCTGCTGTTCCATCCCAGCAGCCTGTAGCTGCAGCTCCGGCTCCTCAAGTTGTGCACCCGTTTTTCCCGCCTCCGCTTACCGGAGCAGAGAATAAAAAAGTAAATCTATACGATTTCACCCGCCCAGACCGCATTTCAAAAGACCAAATAAGCACTCTGAGAAATTTGCACGAAGGCTATGCTAGGTTGCTCACAACCACGCTCACGAGTTTGCTCAGAACTGTTGTTGACATAAGTTTGCAAAGCGTGGAACAATTAACTTACGGAGAGGTGATTAAAAGCATCTCTACCCCAAGCTGCATATATGTATTTCAAATGGAGCCGCTGGAATCAAGCGCAATTTTTGATGTAAGCCCCTCGCTCATTTTCATTATGCTAGACCGTTTGTTTGGCGGCCAGGGACGCACCATAGATTCTACCAGCCGTGAAATGACAGATATTGAAAAAACCGTTATTTATAAAATAATAGAGCGTTCCCTTGCAGACTTAAAAGTTGTTTGGGAAAACATCGGAATTTTTTCGCCTAAAATTGAAAACTACGAAATAAACCCGCAGTTTGTGCAAATAGCTCCGCCAGGTGATACCGTTGTGCTTGTAACTTTAGAAGTTCGCACAAAAACAGGTTCCGGCCTTATGAGCCTTTGCTTTCCTTTTGTTCTTTTGGAATCCATCATAGATAAGCTTAGCGGCGAATCCTGGATTTCTGCACAAAAAACAACCACCCAAGAAACCCGCAGAATGGTTGAACGGGAACTTTCAAGCACCAATGCTATGCTCCGTGCAGAAATAGGCTCAACGCAGCTTTCTGTTAGAGATTTTTTGCAGTTAAGCGTTGGCGATGTTATGGTTTTAGATAAACTTGCACAATCGGATTTAGTTATGCACATAGAAGACCGTCCAAAATTTTTGGGAAAGCCGGGCGTTGTGGGTAGGAACAAATCATTCCAAATAACAGGCATTATAGACAGAGAGGTTGGCGATGAAGATTAACCGGAGAATTTATGGCAGATGATGGTGGCGGCATATTAAGCCAAGACGAAATAGACTTGCTCACTAAGAGTTTGCTTGGCGGCGGCGGTGCTGCTGCCGCAGCTCCTGCGGCGGCCGCTGCTCCTCCTGCTGCTGTTGAAAACACGGCAGAAGCTGCGCGCCCTTTCTTTAAGATAATTTGCGAGCAGGCATCAAGCGTTGTAACAACCGTGCTTTCCCGCACCGTTGACTTTCAACTGCAATGGCTTGTAGCAGGAGAAAACTCCGTTGTGCCGCCGGAGCTTGCAAGCCAAAGCCTGCGCATGGATGTTGATATTAAAAAAGATGTTATTGGAAAAATGTCTTTTGCAATGAGCAAGCAAGAGGTGGCAACTCTTTCTGACCTTATGCTCATGGGTTCTGGCCATACCGATTACAGCGAGGACCATAAAGATGCTATTTGCGAAATAATAAACCAAATCACAGGCTCTTGTATTACGGTAATGGATTCGCAAATTCATGTACTGCTGGATTTTGGGCAGGCTTCGGTTCACGATTTTGGCGGAGCAGATGATTTCAAAAGCGGTGCTGTTGCAACCGTATTGGTTAAAGTAGAGGAATTTCCGGATCAAAAAATTCTGATAATTTTAGACGAAACTTTGCTATCTGGCATAAGAAAAAAAACCTCTTCAAAATCTTCACTTGGCATGGATACAAACCTTGCCAGCCTTGGGCTTGGCTCTGGCCCTGTGCCGGCCGGTATGCCGAGCGGCGATGTTTCTATGGGGGGTGGTGGCGGCGGCGTTCCTCTTGCTGCTCCTCCGGCTTTTACGCCACACATGGGTGGCGGAGCATTTGGCTCCACAGGTAACAAGGCTCTTGATTTGCTCATGGATATAGAAATGCCAATAGTCATAGAACTAGGCAGGGCACAAATGAGCTTAAAGAGAATTTTAGAACTAGGCCCGGGCGCGATTGTTGAAATGGACAGGCTTGCAGGCGAGCCTGTTGATATTTTGATAAACGGAAAAGTAGTTGCACGCGGCGAAGTAGTGGTAGTGGACGAAAACTTTGGCGTTAGAATTTTATCTCTTGTTTCACCGGAAGAGAGGTTGAAACTCCTTAGATGATTAGAATTGCCATTATCATTGTATTTTTTGGTTTTGCCTTTTCGCAAGATTCTACTCAAGTGGATTCTATTCTAAAAGATACTCTTTCTGCGGCAGCAAAGAATGATTCCGCTGCGGCGGCGTATAAAATAGAGGCTCTAAGGCAAGCCTTGGGTGGAGAGTCTTACCAGCCCCCTCCACCTATAACAGATAATTACCAGCCGCCCGATCTTGGAAATGTAGCTGTTCGCATGGTTATTGGGCTTGCGGTTATATTGGTGCTTTTATATGTGCTTTATATTTTAACAAAAAAAGTTCGCAAAATAGAAAGCCCAAATTCAAATAGCGGACGTTCCGTGGTTCAACTTTTGGATTCCAAATTTCTCGGAGCTGGCAAAAGCGTATTGTTGGTTAAAGTAGGAATAGAAAGGATTTTGGTTATAGGTTCCACATCGGAAAGTATGAACACCCTTTCTGAAATTCAAGGCGAAGAAGCAAAATACATTTTGGAAGTTTACGAATCAAAGCCTGTGACCTCGGCTCAATTCTCTGCAACAGTAGATCACCTGCTCAGAAGATTTAAACGAGAGGGAGGGCAATGAAATTTATACTTGCATTGCTTGCATTTGCAGTCCCGGCTATTGCCCAAACGGTTGGCCCGGAAATTCCATTGCCCCGCGTTGTGTTTGGCGTGGACAAAGCCCAAAGCGTTGAAGATATTTCCGTAACTCTGGAAATTGTTGCCCTGCTAACAATTCTTTCTCTTGCACCATCAATCGTTATAATGATGACAAGTTTTACACGTATTGCTATTGTATTGAATTTTGTAAAGCAGGCACTCGGTACGCAAAATGCCCCGCCTAACCAAATGGTGATGGGTTTGAGTTTGTTCCTAACTTTTTTTGTTATGGCACCAACTTTCAACAGAGTAAACGAAGAAGCCCTGCAACCCTACCTAGCCCACGAAATAGACTATCAAGCGGGCATGGATAGAGCCATTAAACCCATTCGCGAATTTATGCTAAGGCAAACATCAGAACACGATTTAGCTTTGTTTATAAGAGCATCGCGCTTGCCTAACCCGGAAAAAATTGAAGATTTGGGAATGTGGACTATAATTCCGGCTTTCATAATCTCTGAGTTAAAGACCGCTTTTATCATAGGTTTTTTGATTTATATTCCCTTTTTGGTTATAGACATGGCGGTTGCTTCAATTTTAATGTCTATGGGCATGATGATGTTACCGCCTATGATGGTTTCTATGCCATTTAAATTGATATTATTTGTAATGGTGGATGGTTGGAGTTTAATAGTGCAGCAATTATTGCTATCTTTCCATTGAGGCTTATGGTAACAGATCTTTTTGTTGTTGATATTGGGCGTAAAGCGATGCTTCTTATGCTTTATATGTGCGGCCCTATGTTGATTGCCGCGCTTGTAATTGGTTTGGCCGTTGCGCTTTTCCAAGCGGCAACCCACATCAACGAAATGACCATGACCTTTATCCCAAAAATTTTAACCGTAGTCCTTGTGCTAATGTTCTTTTTGCCAACAATGCTGGCTTTATTCAGAGATTTTTTTATGAATTTAATGGCAGTGATACCAACTTTGTACCATTGATCTTTGGTGCTTTTAAATAAGGAAACATTCAGTTTAGCAAATAAATGTCAACAATGGTTTGCAAAATATAAAAAAAAATCACAGTTTTATACTTTTTTCCTTTATTTTCCGTCTAATAGATAAATAACCTAAAATAGGAGTTTGGATATGAAATA
>LIUI01000116.1:13698-41064 GCA_001462235.1 Fibrobacteria bacterium GUT307 | reverse complement strand
CAGAGTATCCATTTTGTCAAAGTGGTGTTTTTTTGCGTATGCAGTATAAACATTGGTCATGCCGGGGTCAAAACCGGAGCCGAGCAGAGCCATTATGCCTGCGTTCTTAAATTTTTCATGATATGCCCATTGCCAAGAGTATTCAAAGTGAGCCACATCCTTTGGCTCGTAGTTTGCGGTGTCTAAGTAATCAACGCCGGTTTCAAGGCAGGCATCCATTATTGCCAAGTCTTGATAGGGGAGTGCTATGTTCAAAACCATTTTTGGTTTAAAGTCTTTTATTACAGCGGCAACTTCTGCGGGTTTATCCGCATCAACTTTTGCTGTGCTTACCGGGATGTTTTTTATGCGGTTAGCAATGTCTTTTGCTTTGCTTTCCGTGCGGCTAGCTATTAGGAGTTCTCCGAACACTTCGGAATTCTGTGCGCACTTTTGGGCAACAACATTTGCAACGCCGCCTGCCCCGATTATTAAGATTTTATTTGCCATAAGGGTAAGGTAGAAAATTTCTATATTACCGTCCTAAAGTTAGGAATTTCTTGTGAAACTGGTGATGACAGGTCTTGATTATAAATGCTCAAACCTAAGCATCAGGGAACAATTTGCAGTAACAAAAGAAATAATCGGAAAAATACTCGCTGGTTTTAAGGATAAGGGAGCCGGGGGCTGCGTGGTTATATCCACGTGCAACCGAATGGAGCTTTACACCTCAATACAGGAAGCTTGCAACCTACAGTTGTCCAAAATATTGTGTGCTACTCTTAGCAAGGATTTTTCCGAATACGGAGCCTATTTTATGGAAAGAGAAGGCGAACAAGTTATGGAACATCTGTGCCGTGTTGCATCCGGGCTGGATTCACAGATAATGGGCGATGACCAGATAATAACCCAAGTTCGCGAGGCATTGGAGTTGTCCCGCAATCAAAACTGCACAGACGGCTATATAGAAACCATGTTCAATATGTCTATTCACGCAGCAAAAGCTATAAAAACAAAAGTTCTCGCTAACTCACTGGGAACAAGTTCCGTGCCAGGGAAAACTGTAGAGAAAATAAAAACCATGCGTAATCTAGCGGGCCAAAATGCACTTGTTATAGGCAACGGAAGAATTGGCAGGATGGTTTCTGAATTGCTGCTCCGCGAAAACATGAATGTAACGGTTACTCTACGTTCTCATAAAAGAGATACTGTTCAAATTCCAGAACAAGCGAACGTAATAAGCTACGATGAGCGGTACAAAGAGATAGAGAAAGCCGATATAGCGGTTAGTGCTACAGCAAGCCCACATTTAACTCTTTCCAAAAATGAAATGAGCAAATTAAAGCAACTGCCTAAAATCATCGTGGATTTGGCTGTTCCCAGAGATGTGGAGCCTTCCATAAAAAGCCTGCCCGGCGTTACGTTGCTAACCATAGACGATATATCCGGCGGGGAACGGCATCTTCCACCGGAAAGCATTTCAATTACGGAGAGTATAATCGCCGAACATATTGCTAAGTATAAGCAGTGGCTTTTGTTTAAGGAAAATAAGAACAAACACTCAGGCTGGCATTTGCCCATGTTTTTTTGTATATTCCAAGTATGGAAACTGGGCAGGTATTGGCGTATATAGGTGCTGCAGGCGGCTTTGCCGGATTGGCCGCCATACTAGCTGTTTTTGTGAACCATTTCAGATACAAGCGGGAAAACAACCTAGGAACTCTGCAAACCCAGGTACAGGCATTGCAAACTAGCTTTGATAGCCGGCTAGAATCTATGCAGGTTGAATCTAGGAATAATTCCGAGGCGTTCCGTGCTCAAATGCAAGCCATACAAGCGCAAATACAAGCCATGCAGATCGAATCCAGGAATAACTCCGAAGCTTTCCGTGTTCAAATACAAGCCGGGCAAGCAGAGTTCAGGGAAAACATCAGAGCCATGCAAACAGGCTTTGACCTGCAACTAAAGGCCCTTACGGAATCCGTCAATTCATGGAAAGGATTGTGGGAAGCCGCTACACGGGAAATTGGGCTTTTGAAGGCAGAGATTAAGGAGCTTAGGGAAGAAAACGATAAGCTCCGCACGGAAATAATTGAGCTTAAAGGACAACTTAAAGAGCATTACAAGCTGTCATAATCAGGGAGTTAGCGTGGTTTGTGGATTAAGCACATTTTTCCCGCTATTTGTTGATATAAGCGGTAAAAAGGCGTTGGTGGTTGGCGGTGGAAATATTGCAGAGCGGCGGGTAAAAATCCTTGCCTCTTTTGGTGCAGACATTACCGTCATATCACCGGAAACCACGGAATACATTGAACACGCTCCGCTCCGCTTGCTAAAACGAAGGTACAAAGAAGGCGATATAGCCGCCATAGCACCGTTCCTAGTTATTGCTGCAACAAACGAGAGACAGGTAAACCACAATGTAATGACAGAAGCCAAAAATCTGAACATTCACGTGTCTGTTGCCGATTGCCGCGAAGAATGCACATTTTATTTTCCGGCGATTGCAGAAAGCGGGGATTATATCGCAGGGCTTGTATCAAAAAACGGCAAACACTCAGGTGTTAAACAGGTGGCAGAGAAAGTAAGGGAGGTACTCAACCCATGAGCAAGACAATACGGGTGGGAAGCCGCGATAGTGCTTTGGCTATTATACAAGCACGGCTCGTTATAGACGCCGTTAAAAAAACGAATCCAAATATAGATTTTGAAATTGTAACCATTAAAACAACCGGAGATAAAATATTAGACAAGAGTTTAGACTCGGTTGGCGGCAAGGGACTGTTTATTAAAGAACTAGAGCAGGCACTCGCAGGCGGCAGTATAGACATAGCCGTTCACAGCTACAAGGATATGCCATTTGAAGAAACGGAAGGTTTGCCCATAGTGGCGTTATCAGAAAGGGAAGCACCTTTTGATGTTCTAGTATTGCCAAAAGGAGCCACAGCTCTTGAAAACTCAAAACCCGTTGGCTCTTCAAGCCTTAGAAGGACAATCCAGTTTGCAAAGCTGTATGAGGGTTTTGAAATAAAATCGATACGTGGAAATGTGTCCACTCGCTTGTCAAAACTGGATAAAGGTGAGTATTCAGCGTTAATACTCGCACAGGCGGGCCTTAACCGTTTGTCCCTGCAAAGCAGAATTTCCCGCATTTTCTCAATTGATGAGATGATACCCTCTGCTTCTCAGGGAATTCTTGCAGTTCAGGGCAGGCAAGGCGAAGATTATTCATTCCTTGGCAGTTTTCACAACCGTGTGTCGGAAACAGTGTCTAAAGCGGAAAGGCGGTTCTTAAAAACATTGGGTGGTAATTGTTCAACTCCCGTTGCGGTTTATGGGCAAATACATAGCAACGAGCTTTTGCTTACCGGAATGCATGTTGATGCAAACGGCAATATAAAGACGGGAAAAATCAGCGGTAGCATTGATAGAAGCGAACAGCTTGGCGAAGAACTTGCTATGCGTTTGGTTTCATTTTACCAGTTCCATTCTTTTTTCTGCTAAAATAGAATCGCCCACAGCAAATGCTATGCGGTAAGTGCCAGGCGTGGAAGTTCGCAGAATGTCTCTTGCGGTTAAAGGCTTGGAATCCGGACCCTTCAATATTGCTTTGACGTCGGTGTTTTTAACAGGTTGTGAACGTTTGAATAAAAGGCGGTCTGTGTCGTCTTGGAAAACTCTTAATTCAACCTCTAACGCTTTAAATGGCTTGTTGCCGTTGTCCATTTGGATAACTATTATATCGTTAGCTTTGAACTGCGAAGTTGTATCTGCTACAACTTTTGCCGTGGCATTCCATTCATGGCCCAAAACAACCCTAGGCTCGTATTCAACAGCATTGCAACCCAAAAGAGCTAGCACAGAAAGTGCGAAAAAAAAGAAATAAGACATGGGGAGAATCTAGAAATTTCTACCTTCATCCAATGACTTCCTTTATGCGAAAAGCCTGTGAAATGCTGGAAAAGCATGGCGAGCTTGTTCGCATAAAAGAACCTGTATCGCCAAATTTAGAGATGCCTGCCATTGCTCGCAGGGCTTTTGCAAATGGCGAACCTGCAATTTTTTTTGAGAAGGTAGAAGGGAGCAGGTTCCCTGCCGTGTGCAATTTATTTGGTAGCGAAAAAAGAGCGGAATTACTGCTAAAACGTAGCTTTTTGCACTCCTTGCCCCTGCCTGCCCTAAGCAAGCCCGTTATGCAAAGTGAAATTTCCCTTTCTGATTTGCCACAAATAAAATGCTGGCCTAGGGATGGCGGCGCATTTATAACCCTCCCGCAAGTCTTAACCATAAAGCCGGGCAAAAAATCATGGCGGCACTCAAATTTGGGAATGTATAGGGTGCAAATAAGCGGCAACAATTATATCCAAAACGAGGAATGCGGGCTACATTATCAAATTCACAGAGGCATAGGCATTCACCATCAAGAGGCGATTGCTAAGGGTGAAAAACTAAAGGTAAGTATATTTATAGGCGGCCCCCCGGGGAACACGCTTGCCTCTATTATGCCGCTCCCCAACGGGATTCCGGAACTTCTTTTTGCCGGGATATTCTCCAAAAGAGCCTTTCGCTATGCTAGGCATAACGGATGGTTTATTTCAACAGACGCGGATTTTTGCATTTTGGGTGAAATTCAAAACGACCTAAAACCGGAAGGGCCTTTTGGCGACCATTTGGGCTATTATTCCGAGCAACATCCTTTTCCCTATTTAAAAGTACATAAAGTTTTTGCGAGAAAAGATGCCGTATTCCCATTTACCGTTGTTGGCCGCCCCCCGCAAGAAGACACGATTTTCGGTAAAATAATACATAAAATCACCAAGCCCTTAATTCCATACGTCCTTCCGGGGGTGCATGAGGTTAATGCGGTGGATGCGGCTGGCGTTCATCCCCTGCTTTTGGCTTTAGGGAGCGAACGATATTTGCCTTACGAAAAACGAGAGCCTTTGGAACTGTTAACCCAGAGCAATGCAATTTTGGGCTTTGGGCAACTCTCTCTTGCAAAGTATCTGTTTATAGCGGCAAAGGAGGATAATCCAAGTTTATCGGTGCAGAATGTAGCAGAGTTTTTGGAGCATATTCTTTGCAGAATAAATTTGGAAAGAGATGTTCATATCCATAGAAACACAAGCATAGATACTTTGGATTATTCGGGAACTCGTTTGAATCACGGTTCAAAAGCGGTATTTGCGGCGGCGGGCGAGCCTTGCAGGGAACTAGGGGTGGCTGCTCCTGTGAAAGGTGTTTTGGTTGTTCAAGAAGAAAAGTGGGAAAATCAGGGAAAGGCAGAAAATTTTCCCTTAGTGGTGCTATGCGATGATGCTAAGTGGACAAGCAAAAATTTAGAGAATTTGCTTTGGGTTACATTCACCCGTTCAAACCCCGCAAGCGATATTTCAATAGGCAGCCAGCTTGTGATAGACGCCCGCAAAAAGCCACATCATACCATTCCCTTGCAGGAAATCTGATAACGAAAATATGCCACTTAAGATGTTGCTAATGACAGGCATTTTTTACCTTACTGGCATTTGTTTTAAATTTGTTTTGGCTCACGCCGCAGAATTGCTCTCAATTTAAGCAGAATAAAATAGACAACCGGTGCAAGAAAACTGCCTATAAAATCCGCTGCTAAGTCTCCAAAATCATTTCCAGAACGTCCGGGGACAAATGATTGATGGTATTCATCGCTAACCCCGAAAAATGTGCATATAAGAATGACTAGCACGCCCCATGCAAAGGGTTTTTTAAACCATTTCTGGCTGGGAATCCACATGCAAACAGACATTCCTAAAACAAAATAAGCAATGATGTGTTCTATTTTATCGCTGAGAAAAAAAGCCGAATTCAAAAAAGGATCGTGTCCGGGTAGTGTAGAAAGCACAAAAAGTCCTATCATAGTCATTACAGCGGGAATTTTTCTTAAAATTTTTTTATTCATTTTATCTCCATAAAGAAACTGCCTTTTGCATCGCTTTCAAAAATAACATTTTCGCCGCCAACGCATTTAAATTTTAGCACCGTGTAAAGCGCAGGCATGGAACGGCTGGAAAAAATATCATAAAGTTCCTTTTCGGAAATCAAATAGGAATCTTGCGCAGCTTTGAATTTTTCAATGTCCCAATTAAATAATTCAGGAACAGTGTAAATAAATGCTTGCAGCATAACGGCAAATTCGCTCCTGAAAAAATCCCTATAATTCCTGACAATTTCTGCTTTTTGCTGAGAGTCCATTATCCTAAAATTTTTTGGGAAAGGAATTTGCTCATTATCATCGCTTTTATAAGCCATTCTTATGTTTTTCCCCTCCACTATTAGCCGCAGATTATCGCTGTCTTTGTGAAAAAACAGGCATGGCGAATCTTTTTTGCATGGAAGTTTGCCTTGCTGCAAATCAAATGCGGCAAAAGGCTTCCCTTCCTTAAACAGGAACTTTGGGCTTTCTGCGCTAATTGCCAGAGAGCATAAGAGGAGCAGCAAAAACATATTACCCGTAAAGTTTATTTATCCCGCCGAATACTGCCCGCATATTTGCAACTAGGGTATCGCTGGAAACGCCCCTGCCAATTACGGTTTTTCCGTTTACAGAAAGAGAAATTTCTGATAATGCCCTGCCAGCCCATAATTTATCTGCATCGCTTACAACGCTTTGATTGTAGCTGTTGAGTTCCACAGGCAAGCCTATTTTGCGTGAAAGCAAAAGTGCGGCTTCTATGGGGCCTTCTGCAGATATGGATTCTTCGCAGTGAACGCCGTCTTTGTGGAACTTGAATACAAAACGGTTTTCTCCGGGTATAACATCTATTGTGTGGAAAATTACCCTGCCGTTTAAATTGCAGCATTTTTCTCTGAACACCTCTAAAATGCGTGAGTCCGGAAGTTCGCCTTCCCGCTCGCTTATTTCTTTAAGGATAGGCTGCAACTCCGTAGCCTCGTCAAGTTCAACAGGGTAGCCGTTGTGGTTTAAAATTTCATATACTGCGGTTTTTCCGCTTTGGCTGGTGAATGTTAGAACATCGTTTTCGTGCCTGCCTATAAGCGAATAATCTATGGGGCGGTATGCCCCCTTTTTCATGTTCTTGGTTTTTGATGCTCCATCTTGATGGATGCCGCTTCTGTGAGAAACTACTTCTATGCCTATCAAAGGGGCTTTTGCGTAAATAGGCACCTTTGCCCATTTGCTGGTTAAAATTGCAGTCTCGTAGATTTCTCCCAAATTCAAATCCATTTCTACACCGCTATTGTGGAGCGCAACGGCAACCTCGTACATATTTGTATTCCCGGAACGCTCGCCAAGCCCGTTCAAGGCGCATTCCATTTGGCTTGCCCCTGCAAAATAGCTTTCTACGGTGGCGGCAGTTGCCATTCCCAAATCGTTGTGGCAATGCACGGAAACGGTTATATTTTTTGGCAAAGCCTCTGCAACTTTGCGAACCATATCCACATAAATCATGGGACGGTAGCGTTCCACGGTATTGGGCAAATTGATGGTGGTGGCTCCTGCTTCTACAATTTGTTTTAGGGATTCCAGAACAAAATCAAAATTTTCAACACAATCGCCAAAATGTTCGGGGCTAAATTCAATATTGCCCTTTTCTCCAACCAAAGACTTTGCAAAAGCCACCGCTTCTACGGCTTGTGTCCTAACCGCCATTGGCTCCATTTGCAAAACGTGTTTCATGCTGAGTGGGCTCATGGCTAAAAATACATGTATGCGTGGCTTTGGTGCCACTTTAACCGCTTGCCATGCCTTTTTAATATCAGAATCTTTTGCTCTGGCAAGTGCAGATATAACAACTTGCGAACCTAGCTTATTTGCAAGCTCAGCCAAATTCCTGCAAGATTCAAAATCCATTTCGGAGGCGGCCGGGAAGCCAACTTCAATACCTTGAACTCCGAGTTTAAGAAGCTGTTTGAATACAACTTCCTTTTGTTCCTTATTCCAAGGCGTAGCAAGTGCCTGGTTAGCATCTCGCAAGGTAATATCATAAAAGAATGGTTTTACAGTCATCGTGCATTAAATCTAGAAATTTTCTATATTTACAGAATGGGGTTTGTTATGAAAAAAAGTTTTATTTTAATGATGGTTGCTATGTCTTCGCTTTTCTTTTTGGCTTGTGAAGAAGAGGCCGTTCCTGTTCCTTTGCCACCTATGCCGCCACAGGCACCCGCCGAGGACGTGGCAGAAATACCTCCTGCTCCGGAACCGGTTGCTGCTGCGCCGCAACCTCCATCGCCGCCGCCACCTTCAATGCCACCACCGCCATCGTTGCCTCCGCCACCACCTCCGCCATCACAGGCGCCTCCTAAAATGGCTATGGCGTTAAACGAAGATGCCGGCCAGTTAAAATCCGGCAGGTACACCATTCAGGTAGGGGTTGTGCCAGACGAATCTGCTGCAAAGGGCCTTGTTAAAAAAATGGCAGCAAATGGAATTAAGGCGTATTATGTTGATGTCAGTAACCCTGATAAATTGTATGGTTTGTATTACAGGGTAAGGGTAGGTTTTTTTAATTCAAAATTCGCCGCAGAAGATTTTGCCAAATCCAGACTAGAACCCATTGGCTATAAATGGTGGGTGGACCTTAGCAGGAACGATACCGTAGGTAATTCCGTTGCGGCTGCTCCATCTGCAAAACCCGCCTCGCCATCATCTGCCGACTCCGAATTAGAAGAGGCAAAACGGGCATATAAGGAAATTGCCAAGGAAGCAACAAAGGCAAAATAAGAATTACCTCTTAAAATATTCGTGGAGGTTTTTTCCCAAAAAGCGAGGGTTGTGGCTTTTAGCCAAGCCTTCTAGGTCTTCAAATTTAAGAGGGCTGTCTAACATGAATTCTCTGAGATGGTGGGTTGCCATTCGCCTTTCGTATCTCAGGGGTTGGTTATGCCATATTGTGCGTGTATTGGCATTTGTTATGTATTCCAAACTCTGGTTTGCTCTATACACCCAAAAGGTATCTGCTTCTGGAGTGCGCGACCATCTTATGTAAAGAGAATCGCCTTTTGACTCTCCATAGCGAATGCCTCCTTTGTAAAATCCCGGCAAAATTTCGCCATTCACAAGAATATCTGTTAGAGGCAACTCTTGGGCAAAAGTTGCACAGATAAAAAGCGATATACATAACAAAAATTTCATAACTCTCAATTCTCAACTTTCAACTCTCAACTCCATCATCTCCGGAAGAGCTTTGGAATATTTCAATATCTTTTTTATGCTCACGAATTTTCTTCTCTATTTCTTTGGAAATTTCTGCATTGTCTTTTAGATATTGAAGCACATTGGGGCGGCCCTGCCCAATTCTTTCTCCGTTATAGGAGAACCATGAGCCGCTTTTTTGAATGAATTCCAAATCCACGGCCAAGTCTAGTATGGAGGCTTCCTTTGAAATTCCTTGCCCATAGAGAATATCAAATTCGCATTGGGTAAAAGGCGGTGCTACCTTGTTTTTTACAACCTTAACCCTAGTGCGGTTGCCTATGGAATTTTCGCCCTCTTTTATGGTGCTTACGCGGCGAATATCCAAACGCTGCGTAGCGTAAAATTTGAGCGCATTGCCACCGGTTGTTGTTTCTGGGTTGCCAAACATAACACCTATTTTCATACGCAACTGGTTGATAAAAATCAGGGCTGTGTTTGATTTGTTTAGCAGGCCTGTTAATTTGCGCAGAGCTTGGCTCATAAGCCTTGCCTGCAAGCCCATGTGGCTATCTCCCATTTCACCATTTATTTCTGCTTGGGGAACCAGTGCCGCTACGGAATCTACCACTATAAGGTCTATGGCACCAGAACGCACAAGAGTTTCGCATATATCAAGTGCTTGTTCGCCTGTGTCTGGTTGGGAAACGAGCAGAGAGTCTATGTCCACTCCGAGCTTGCGGGCGTAGCTTGCGTCAAAGGCGTGTTCTGCATCTATAAATGCAGCAACTCCGCCAGCTTTTTGTGCTTCTGCTATGCAGTGCAGGGTAAGCGTGGTTTTGCCGGAAGATTCCGGCCCGTAAATCTCAATTACCCTGCCTCTTGGAATGCCGCCTACTCCCAGTGCTACATCCAACTGAATACAGCCAGTTGATATTACGGGTATTTCTGCGGCGGGCTGGTTACCGAGGGTCATTATGGCACCTTTGCCATGGCTCTTCTCAATTTGCGCTACAGCGGCTTCTACAGCTTTCGCCTTTTCCGGAGAGAGCGTGCTTTTACTTTCCTTTGCTACTTTTTTAGACATATTGCCTTCCTTTTGGTTTTGTTAGTCTAAATATAGTAAAAAAATACTGAACAAAAGTGCAGTTGTAATACTTTGCAAACTATTGTTGACGTTTTTCACCTTGTTTGTGGCGGATTGCTGTAGTAAAAGTTTGATTTTGCCCCCCTGGTAATGCCTTCGTGCCATAGTAACCAAGATTTTCTGGATATTCCGCCACCATAGCCACCTAATTTGCCGTTTGCTGCTATTATCCTGTGGCAGGGTATAATGATGGGAATGCTGTTTTGCCCGCAAATATTTGCGCAGGCTCTTACAGAACTAGGATTGTTTGCTAGGTATGCAAGCTCCGAATAAGATATGCTTACAATAGGATAGGTATTTGGAAGGGAGTAAATTATTCCCCATACTTTTTTTTGAAAATCCGAGCCTCTCAAATCCAAAGGTATTTTTGAGCGGAGTTGGTTAAATGCTCCCCACTGCTTTGCAAAATAACTGTTAAGGGCAGAAATACACAGAGCCGTGCAATTCTTAGCACTTTCGCTCAATGGAGCCTCCGGCGCAGGCTCTTCCAAGCCCTGCTCAATAGACAAGTACCTTATGGTACGCAGGCCTATCTCGGAGGTTTCTATTCGCAACGCCCCTATTGGAGAAATATAGTTCAAAATAACCCCTTAGCCAACGGCATCGGACAAACTAAACATCGGCATATACATAGCTACCAATATAAATCCTATAAATCCGCCAAGGAACACTATTATTAAGGGTTCTATCATGGCTGTAAGAGTATCAACTGCTGCATCAACTTCTTCATCGTAAAAGTCTGCAACCTTAATAAGCATATTGCCAAGCCCGCCTGTTTTTTCGCCTACGCCGGTCATTTGAATTACCATTGGCGGGAAAATTTTTGTTTCGGTCATTGGTTCTACTATGGGTTTTCCACCACTTATTGCACGCTGAATATATAATATGGATTTTTCAACAGCGGCATTGCCGGCTGTTTTTGCGGTTACCGATAAGGCATCTGTAATTGCAACACCTGCATTCAAAAGCGTGCCAAGAGTACGTCCAAAACGGGCGATGGTTGATTTGGTTTGCAAATCGCCTATAAGAGGTGCTTTAAGCAGGGAAGCATCAAAAGCCAAACGAAATTTTGGAATTTTTAATGCGTATGAGAATGCAACTATAAATGCTATAATGCCAATAAACAGAATTAAGATATTATCTTTTACAATATCGGATGCACCCATAACCACTCTTGTTGGCCAAGGCAAATCAATGCCTGCGTCCCTGAATATGTTTACAAATTGCGGAATAACAAAAGTGAGCAGCACTATTACAACAATAATGGCAACTATGCCTACCATTGCAGGGTAGGTCATGGCTTTTTTAACTTTTCTTTTTAATCTTTCGCTTGCTTCTTGGTATTCGGCAAGCCTTAGTAGAATTCCGTCTAAAATACCGCCCGCTTCACCTGCGGCAACCATGTTCACATAAAGACGGTCAAATACCTTTGGGTGCAAGGTAAGAGCATCTGCAAGCGAAGAACCGCCGTTAATTGATTGCACAACTTTGTGTATAATTCCTTTAAGGGTTGGGTTTGTAGTTTGCTCTTCTAAAATAGAAAGCGATTGGATTATAGGCAAACCTGCTTGGCTCATGGCAGAGAATTGACGTGTGAATCTTGCGATTTCCTTTGATTTTACTCCAGTGCCTATTGATGGCAGTTTTATTTCGGCTGGTTTTTTTTTGAGGCTCTGAATTGTTAAATGCCTGCGAATTAACATTCCGCGGGCTTCTTCAACATCTTTTGCTTCTAGTTGCCCTTGAAAACTTGAACCTGTAGCAGAAACAGCTTTATATAAATAGAGTGCCATACTAAGTAGTGCCTCCCTTTCTGAGTTCTCTTTCCAGCAATAATTTTTCCAAATTTTCCGGGTTGCTGGATTTTAGCATTGCAACAACACGGTCTATTTTCCTTTCCATAACCAAATCTGCAAGCCTCATATTCAGAGTGTTCATTCCAAACTTTTGGCTGATTTCAATTATGGATTCTATTTGATGCACCTTATCGTCTCTTATTAGGGCACGGATTGAGGGCAAAACATTCATAACTTCGTAAGCCATGATACGCCCGCCTCCGAGTTTTGGCAAAAGAATTTGGCAAATAACGCCTTGAAGCACAAAAGACAACTGTGTTCTGATTGTTTGTTGTTCGCCTTTTGGGAAGGCATCTATTATGCGGTTTATTGTTTGAACGGTTGAGTTGGTGTGCAAGGTTCCAAAAGCCAAATGACCTGTTTCTGCTATGGTTAGGGCTGCGCGCATTGTTTCCGTGTCTCGCATTTCGCCTATTAACACTACATCAGGGTCTTGGCGGAGCGCCATTTTGAGTGCTTGGGAAAAACTGGAAGTATCGTTGCCTACTTCACGCTGGTTTACCATGCAGTTTTGGTGAGTGTGCAAAAATTCTATAGGGTCTTCTATGGTGATAATGTGCTCGTGCCGTTCTTTGTTTATTTTGTCTATCATGGCAGCTAGGGTAGTTGACTTGCCGCTACCTGTGGCTCCTGTTACAAGCACCAAACCAGATGGGCGTTTTGTAAAATCTGCCATAATCTTTGGCAGCCCAAGTTCTTCGAATGTTCTGATACGGATAGGAATTATGCGGAGCGCAAGGCCTACGCATCCTCTTTGCAGGTAAGCATTTGCGCGGAATCTTGCGAGGTTGGTTATGCCAAAGGAAAAATCGCATTCCTTGTTTTGCTCAAAAGATTTGCGTTGCATCTCGTTCATAAGGCTATAGGACATTCGCATGGTTTCTTGCGGCGTTAATTTTTCTTCACCAAGCGGTTGCAATTTTCCATGCAACCTAACCAGAGGCGGAACGCCAACAGTGAAATGCAAATCCGACGATCCCATTTCAACCATTTTGGTGAGTAATTCTTGAACATTATATGACATGGGAAGTAATATAGAAAATTAATGAACGATAGTAAATAATCACGTTTGCTATATTATTCCATATAAAAAAATTGGCAGTTGAAATTTCAGCTTATGTTTGCACGCAATGCGGCGCGATGCCAAAATCTTTTACTATATTCTCCTTACTATTTCACTCGGGAGATTCTATGTCAAAAAGTATGATTGCCGTTGAAGGCAACGAGGCAACTGCGAGAGTTGCACACAAAGTTAGCGAAGTTGTCGCAATTTATCCAATAACACCCTCTACTCCAATGGCAGAATTCTGCGATACTTGGAGTGCTCAGGGCAAAAAGAATATCTGGGGGCAAATTCCCAGAGTTATAGAATTGCAGTCAGAAGGCGGTGCCGCAGGTGCGGTTCACGGGTCGCTCCAAGCGGGGGCTTTGACTACTACTTTTACGGCCTCCCAAGGCTTGCTTTTGATGATTCCCAATATGTTTAAGATTGCCGGGGAATTAACCTCTGCGGTATTCCATGTAAGCGCACGCGCCCTTGCTATGCAAGGTCTCTCCATTTTTGGCGACCATTCAGATGTTATGGCTTGTAGGCAAACAGGTTTTGCTATGCTCGCAAGTTCAAGCGTTCAAGAAGCCCACGACCTTGCTCTTGTGGCTCACGCCGCAACGCTAAAAGCCCGCATTCCTTTTATACACTTCTTTGACGGCTTCCGCACTTCCCACGAAATAATGAAAATAGAGGAATTATCCTTAGAAACAATTAAAGAACTCATTGACGACCAACTTGTAGCAGCACATCGCGCAAGAGCCTTAACCCCCGATGCTCCTGTTTTGAGAGGCACAGCCCAAAATCCGGATGTTTATTTCCAAGGCCGTGAAACGGTAAATCCTTTCTATGAGGCAACTCCTGCCATAGTTCAAGAATATATGGACAAACTTGCCAAACTAACGGGGCGCAAATACTCTCTGGTTGAATATATAGGTGCCGCCGATGCGGAAACCGTTATAGTTGTTATGGGTTCCGGTGCCCTAACGGTTAAAGAAACCGTTGAATTGCTGGTAAGCAAAGGTCAAAAAGTGGGTATGTTGAATGTTCACCTTTACCGCCCATTCCCTGTTAAAGAATTTTTGCAAGCCCTTCCCAAATCCGTAAAAAATATCGCTGTGCTAGACCGTTGCAAAGAACCCGGTTCCGCTGGCGAACCTCTGTTCTTGGATGTTTTAACCGCTGTTTCCGAGGCGGCTATGAGCGGTTCCCGTTCCCTGCCAAAAGTGCTGGCTGGCCGCTATGGTCTTGCCTCAAAGGAATTCACCCCTGCATGCGTCAAAGCCGTTCTGGACAATGCCGCAAACGCAAATTCCAAAAACCACTTTGTAGTTGGCATAAACGATGATGTAGGCAACACCAGTTTGAAATTGGATGAGTCTTTCCGCTTGGAAAAGAAACTCTTTCAGGCTATGTTCTACGGCTTGGGTGCAGACGGCACGGTTAGCGCAAATAAAAACTCCATCAAAATTATCGGTGAATACACAGACAATTACACTCAAGGCTACTTTGTTTACGATTCCAAAAAGAGCGGCAGCGGCACCACCTCGCATTTGCGTTTTGGAAAGGAGCCAATTCATGCGCCTTATTTGATTGAATTAAATCAAGCAGATTTTGTAGCTTGCCACCATACTCCGCACCTTGACCAGATAAATATGCTCCGCTTTGCAAAACCTGGCGCGGTATTTTTGCTGAACACCCAAGCATCCGCAGACGAGGCTTGGAACACTTTCCCCAAAGAAGTCCAAACTCAGATTATAGAGAAAAAACTAAAAGTCTATATCATTGACGGCTACAAGGTTGCCAACGATACTGGAATGGGACGCCGCATAAATACCATTATGCAAACCTGCTTCTTTGCAATATCCGGCATTTTGCCAAAAGACGAGGCAATCGGGCATATCAAAGATTCCATTAAAAAGAGCTATTCTAAGAAAGGCGAAGAAGTTGTTAAAATGAATTGGGATGCAGTGGATAAAACCCTTGCTAACCTGCACGAAGTTAAAATTCCCGGTTCCGTAACCGCAACAAAAACCTTCCGCCCTGCCTTAATAGGCACAAAGGATAAATTCCTCACTTCCGTAACAGCAAAGATTATTGAAGGCTACGGCGATGAACTGCCCGTATCTGCAATGCCCGTGGACGGAACTTTCCCAACCGCTACTTCAAAGTATGAAAAGCGAGACTTAGCTTTGGAAATTCCTGTTTGGAGTGCAGATATATGTATTCAATGCGGTAAATGCGCAATGGTTTGCCCACACGCCGCAATTCGCACCAAAGCCTACGATGCTTCTGCCTTGTCCGGTGCACCGGATGGTTTTAGGAGCATGGACGGCAAGGGCTTTAAACTGGAGGGCAATATCAAATACAGCGTTCAAGTAAGCCCTTACGATTGCACTGGCTGCGGAGTTTGCGTTGAAGCCTGCCCAACCAAAGATAAAGCAGACCCAAGTAAAAAATCCATCAATATGACCACCCAAACGGGAATTGCAGAACAAGAAAGCAAAGCATGGGATTTCTTTGTAAACATACCGGAAGCAGACCGCTCAAAAATTGACCCGAAACTCGTGAAAAATGCAATGCTGCTTGAACCCCTCTTTGAGTTCAGCGGTGCTTGCACAGGCTGTGGCGAAACCCCTTATGTGCGTTTGGCATCGCAGTTATTCGGAGACAGAATGGTTGTGGCAAATGCAACCGGCTGTTCCTCAATTTACGGCGGAAACCTCCCCACCACCCCTTGGACAAAAAACAAAGAAGGCAGAGGCCCAGCTTGGAGCAACTCCTTGTTTGAAGACAATGCGGAATTCGGTTTAGGTATGCGCCTAGCAATAACCCAGCACGCAAAACAAGCCGAAGACCTTTTAGAGCAAATCAGCGAAGTCCCGGCAGACTTGGCAAAAAATCTCAAAGAGCAAAGCCAAGTTGACGAAGCCGGCATTGCAGCACAAAGAGCAAATGTTGGAAAACTAAAAGAGATATTGAAAAATGTCAAAACCCCTGTTGCTGCAAAATTGCTTTCAATAGCGGATTACCTTGTGCAAAAGAGCGTATGGATAATAGGCGGTGATGGCTGGGCTTATGATATTGGCTACGGTGGCTTAGACCACGTTCTTGCAAGCGGTGAAAATGTGAATATCTTGGTTTTAGACACCGAGGTTTACTCAAACACAGGCGGGCAGGCGAGCAAAAGCACCAACTTGGCGGCTGTTGCGCAATTCGCGGCAAGCGGAAAACGCGCACCCAAAAAAGACTTAGGCTTAATAGCAATGAGCTACAAGAATGTATATGTGGGCAGGGTTGCAATGGGCGCAAACGATGTGCACACAATCAAGGTATTCCGTGAAGCAGAAGCTCACAACGGGCCATCCCTAATACTTGCATACTCTCCTTGCATCTCGCACGGCATAAAGGATATGCGTTATATGCTCGGTCAGCAAAAAATGGCAGTTGACAGCGGCTATTGGCCCCTGCTCCGCTACATTCCGGCAAACATAGACGAAGGCAAAAATCCCTTTATTTTAGATTCCAAAGCCCCAAGCCTACCTGTCAAGGACTACATTTACACCGAGAACCGCTATAAAATGCTTACCGCTTCTAACCCAGCTGCCGCAGACGAACTTGCAAACAAATTGCAAGCATTTGTGGATGCCAAGTGGAAACAGTATGAGGATTTGGCGAAATTGTAAGCTATTTAATTAGAGGCGTTGTTCGCAACGCCTCTACAATGTAATCATCTTCCTCAAAAAAACACTTGACAACGCCTCAATTTTTTTCTATATTTGATTCTGATTATGGCTTTGAATAACATAACATTATCTTCTAAACACTTGTGCTGTAGAGTGTTTTCCAGCAACAGACTTTGTTGTTGTCGCTAAATTTCTTTCAAAAATCCGTGTTTCGCGGTGGCTTTCGCACCATAAAAGAAAGGTTTTGATATTTCTGAATAGGAGATGAGTATGGCAGTTGATTACAAAGCGTTGAAAAACGGCGGTTTTATGCGGCAGGTGCAAAAAAATAATTTTTCCCTGCGGTTAAAAGTTGTAGGTGGCAATATAACGGCAAGCCAATTGCTCGCCATTGCAGACATCAGCAAAAAATACGGAGACGGGCATGTTCACCTTACCTCGCGGCAGGGGGTAGAAATCCCTTTTATCAAATTGGCAGATGTTGAGCAAGTCAAAGCCGAGCTGGAAGCGGGCGGGGTGAACACCGGCGTTTGCGGGCCTAGGGTGCGGACGGTTACCGCCTGCCAAGGCAATGCAATCTGTCCTTCTGGTTGTATAGATACTTACCCGCTATCGGTGGAAATTTCTGAGCGTTATTTTGGGAAGGAATTGCCGCACAAGTTCAAATTCGGCATTACCGGCTGTGCAAATAACTGCCTGAAAGCCGAAGAAAACGATTTGGGCGTAAAGGGCGGTTATACCATTGAGCTTGTTAAGGAAAACTGTACCTTATGCAGCGTATGCGTCAAGGCATGCCGCGAGGGTGCTATTTCCAAAATTAACGATGAGATTGTGCTTGATAAATCCAAATGCAATAACTGTGGGCGGTGTGTGAAATCCTGCCCCTTTGATGCATGGAAAGGGGAGCCCGGATACATTCTCTCTTTTGGCGGGCTTTTTGGCAACCAGATTGCCAAAGGCGAACAATTTTTGCCCATAATCCGTGACAAGGAAACCTTATTCCGTGTGGCAGATGCGGCACTAGCTTTCTTTGACAAGCACGCAAAGCCCAGCGAAAGATTTCGTATTGCCATTGACCGCACAGGCTGGGATGCATTCAAAAGCGAAATGGAGGCAGCTTATCATGGATGAATTTGCCATAGATGAAAGCATAGACATTACCGATGTAGTATGCCCTGTGACCTTTGTGAAAGCTAAGGTTGCACTAGAAGAACTGGACAACGGGCAGGTTTTATCTATTCGTTTAAGTGATGGGGAGCCTGTGCAAAACGTGCCTCGCAGCATTAAAGAAGAAGGGCACCGGATTCTCAAGCTCGCAGATAACGAAGATGGAACCTATAATCTGATTGTGCAAAAAATTGGAGAATAAATTTTTGGAGGAACAGAAAATGAAGCTAACTGTAGCAGGAAATGCAAAAGAATACGCAAACGGGCTTACCGTAGCGCAGCTAATTGAGCTGGAAAAAGTGGAAACGCCGCAATATGTGACGGTTTCCATCAATGATGAATTTGTCGAAAGCGGGGTATTTGCCAATACTTCACTCAAAGACGGAGACAACGTTGAATTCCTTTACTTTATGGGAGGAGGGCGGTAATATGGCTTTTAGCAACGAACAATTGGAGCGATACTCCCGCCACATTATACTGCAGGAAGTAGGAGTGAAGGGGCAAAAAAAGCTCATGGATGCGAAGGTGCTCATCATTGGTGCGGGCGGTCTAGGTGCACCTGCCGCCTTGTATCTTGCAGCCGCAGGCGTTGGCACTATAGGTATTGCAGATGCAGACGAGGTTGACCTTTCCAATCTTCAGCGGCAAGTAATCCACTCCACGCCGGATGTGGGCAAGGCAAAAGTTCTTTCTGCCAAAGAAAGCATGAACGCCATAAACCCGGAAGTGACAGTCAATGTATATCGCGAGTTTGTGAATGCGAGCAACATCACGGATTTAATCGCTGGTTATGACTTTGTCATTGATGGCACAGATAATTTTCCGGCGAAGTTCCTTATAAACGATGCTTGCGTGCTTTCAAAGAAGCCTTTTTCCCACGCCGGGATTATCCGGTTTAAGGGACAGTTGATGACCTACGTTCCCGGGCAGGGCCCGTGCTACCGTTGCGTGTTCCGCGAGCCACCTCCCCCCGAGGCAGTGCCAACGTGCAGGCAAGCGGGCGTTATCGGGGCTATAGGTGGCATAATCGGTTCTTTGCAAGCAATGGAAACGGTCAAGTACATCATTGGCAAGGGTGATTTGCTCACAGGCTACCTGCTCACCTACGATGCGTTGAAAATGGATTTCCGTAAAATCAAATTGCCTGATGTGAAAAACTGCGCTGTGTGCGGGGAAAACCCGTCCATTTTGCAACCCTTTGACTACGAACAGGTGGCGTGCAAGTTATGACAACCATCCGTTTGAAGCAGCAGGATTATGAAGCCATAGTCGCCCATGCTAAAAGTGGCTTGCCCAACGAGGCTTGCGGATTGCTTGCCGGGAAAGCGGATGGCGATGTAAAAACGGTAGAGAAGATTTATCTTCTGTCTAACCCAGACAACAGCCCTGAACATTTCTCTATTGACCCTAAGGAACAGTTGGCGGCGGTTAAGGATATGAGGGCGAATGGCTTTGTTCCTCTTGGGAATTTTCATTCCCACCCTTCAACTCCGGCACGTCTTTCCGAGGAAGACATACGCCTTGCTTATGATGGTAAAGCGAGCTATTTGATTCTTTCTCTTGCAGGTGAAAGCCCTGTGCTGAATGCGTTTGGAGTTGTAGGCGGTGAGGTTGTGCCGCAAAAACTTTCTATATTTTAGCATATCGCTATGATTAGCTTTCTCCATGTTACAAAAACCTATCCGAGTGGCAATATTGCCATTTCAAATGTGAATTTAAAAATTAGCAAAGGCGAATTTGTGTTTTTAACCGGAGCAAGCGGGGCAGGCAAAACAACGCTTTTGAAAATGATTTATATGGACGAATTTCCAGACAAAAATAGCAATGGGCAGGTTTTGGTGGATTTTGGGGAACAACATTTTGATAGCAAAAAAATATCCCTTAGGCGGGTACAGGCTTTAAGAAGAAAAATTGGAATAGTGTTTCAAGATTTTAAGCTGCTTTCTGATAGAACGGTTTTTGAGAATGTTGCACTCTCGCTTTTGGTCTCTACCGGCTATTCGCAATCAGAAATAAAAAGGCGTGTCTTTGAAACCCTTAGCATAGTTGGGATTTTGCAAAAGAAAAATTCCCTGCCTGCAGAACTTTCTGGCGGTGAACAACAAAGAGCGGCTATTGCCCGTGCCATGATTCACAGCCCATACCTTTTGATAGCAGACGAACCAACCGGCAACCTAGACCCAGAAAATGCAAACGAGGTTTTCAAAATTTTCCAGAAAATAAATGCAGGCGGCACCGCAGTGATAATGGCAACTCACAACCCTACATTTTACCAAAATACCCCGTATAGGCACCTAATAATGAGGCAGGGTATTTTGCAACGGGAAATTTTGTGAATATTGTATTAAAGCCAACCTCGCATTTTAGCGGAACGGTTCAGGTTCCGGGTTCAAAGAGTATTTCAAATAGAGTGCTGCTAATGGGGGCTTTGGCAAAAGGGGAGAGCGAATTTTTTGGCATTTTAGAAAGCGATGATACCAAATATATGAGAGATGCCTTGGAAAAATTAGGCAAACCTGAGAATGCAAATTTTCCAAACAAAAAGGCAGATTTATTTTTAGGCAATGCAGGAACAGCCATGCGTTCCTTAACTGCGGTTCTGTGCTTGGGAAGCGGTGAATATATTTTGCGTGGCGAACCGAGAATGCACGAAAGACCCATAAAAGATTTGATAGATGCATTGCGAACTTTGGGTGCAAATATTGAGTATCTAGAAAACGATGATTGCCCGCCGCTGAAAATAAATGCCTGCGGATTGAATGGCGGAATTGTTCATATAAAAGGGAATATATCCAGTCAATTTTTATCTGCGCTTTTAATAGCCGCTCCATATTGCAGAGAACCTTTGGAAATAATTGTAGATGGGGAATTAATATCAAAACCATACGTATATATGACTATCCGTTTGATGGAAAAATTTGGGATAAAAGTTGAAAATAACGGCTATAAAAATTTCAAGGTAAAAAAAGGAAATTACAAAGCCCAAAGCTTTAGAATTGAAGGCGATGCTTCTTCTGCGAGTTATTTTTGGGGTGGGGGAGCCATAACAAGGAGTAATGTAATTGTAAATGGCATTGAAAAAGATAGTTTGCAAGGCGATGTAAAGTTTTTGGAAGTGCTGGAAAAGATGGGAACAGAATTAAACGGCATAACTATAGACGCAACTCTTTTCCCAGATGCTGCTATGACTATTTGCCCCCTTGCTTGTTATGCAAAAGGCAAAACAAAAATTACCGGCATAGCAAGCTGGAAGGTAAAGGAAACAGACAGAATTTCTGCAATGGCAAATGAACTTCGCAAAGTAGGTGCAGAGGTAATAACCGGAGACAATTCTATAGAAATAACCCCACCAGAAATCATAAAACCTGCTACAATAGAAACTTATAACGACCATAGAATGGCAATGTGCTTTAGTTTGCTTTCCCTGAATTCTCCGCATAAAAAAGGTGCGGAAATAACAATTTTAAATCCTTTGTGCGTAAATAAAACTTTTCCTGAATATTTTAAGGAATTTGAGAGGTTGAGGAATCCTGGGAATTCCGTTTAGGAATACTCGGAGTTTCTGCAACTTTGCAATGTCCAATGCCCAAAATACAAGAATCCCAGAATTTGTGCCTGTAACTGAGTCCTATATTTTTTTCAAGGCGGGTTTCGTCGGTGTTGTTTTCTATTTGCGTTTCATAGCGGCGTGCTACTAAATTCGTGTTTATTTCCAAAGAAGGGTCTATAAGATTGCGATTTATATCCGTTGAATCAAAAACAGGCAATTTGTAGCGAAGGCCTACTTCGTAAGACTCTCGATAACGCGGATTTAAGCTGGTTTCGCTATTTGTATAGCCTAAAATCAATTCCAGATTTTCTACCCATCTGGAAAGGCTAATAGGGACTCGGACATAATTGGTATCCTGCTCTTGTTGAACATCGTTCAGTATTCTCCACTTAAAATCCATGTCACCAACTACATTTCCGCCAACAATGCGGTTTATGGTAGAAGACATAGCCTTGCCAAAAATTTTTCCCGTAATCCTGTCGCGGTCAAAACCGGTTCCATCTTCGTAATTTTCGGATATGCAACCGAGCAGCATACTATAATAAATAAGCGCAGGTGAAGCTTCTATATTGCAATTAGTGCTTGGCTGTACATTTAATTTGGAAAGTTGCCCTGTTATATCCACAAAAACTCTGCAAGTTTCATCTTTGTCTGTTGAACAAAACGGATAATCGTTAAAAGTGCGCAGTTCAATAGTACCTTGTTTTATGGGAGAATTTCGCCAATAAAGCCTAAAAGAAGACATATCAAACATGGTTAAGCCGTTATAACCTATTTTCCCGTTGTTCACAGCATGTATATCCCCAGACAACAAAATATTTCTAGTTGTTCCCAGTACGGATGCATTTACAACAAACTCAAATTCTGCAATATTGGAACTTACGCTTGCCGTTTTTACTCCCGATGTTTGAACTCTTATATTAAGGGTTGTCGGGCGGCTGGTAATAGCGTGCATTTCGCTTGTGCTTACTCTTTTTTCCTTTACAAGGGATTCTAAAAATTTATTTATTGCTTTCATTGTTCTGTCTAAATGCAAAGGGTCTGGCATTAAATCTAGAGTTTTTTTGTAAGACGCATTGCTTATTTCAAAACTTCCCGTTATACTTGGGCTTGTTTGGGATAGTTCGGTTTGAAATGGAAAGTGATATTCGGCACGTCCGTTTAGATTTGCAAAAGCAGTTCCATATTCGGTGCTCTCCATGCGGTAGGATATTGAAGGCAAATCTGCAAAAATTGTTATTCCAGCCGGATCCAGCTTTGTTTTTCCAGTTCCATTTCTTATTTTGATCCAATGTTCGTTTAACAGCAGCATTGTAAATTGCTCCGTATTAAAGGATAGATCTTTGAGAGCTACGTTATTCAAATCGAGTTGCAATTTTGCCGTTATTTTTTCATTATTTTCCCCATATACAAAAATAGGATCTGCTGTCAACATGCCTTTTGCAATCCGTCCGCTAAATGCAAAGGGTATCTTAAAAATTCCCTGCTCATAGATATTTTGGCCTGTGCTAAAATTTGCCGTTAAAGAATCCAGCAACTGTTTTCCCAACACGCTTTTTGCAGATAGGTCAATGTTCATATTTTTAATTTCTCCCAGCCCGTTTGGCAAAAACCAATCTCCCAGCATTTGTGCATTTCCGGATATTTTCTTTTTGCTTAAAAAACCATCAAATTTTAAACTTCCAACATTACCCATGCGGTTTACCGAGTATAAGGCAGAAACAGGCAAATCTCCTTCTTGCCCTATATTGTCTATGTTCGCTACTAAATTGCCGCTCCATAGCCCTTCGTACAAAAATACAGGCATGGAAATTTTTGCAGAGCGTTTGAAAGCTTCTAGGCGCAAGTGTGAAAATTTTGCAAGGTTGGGATCTAAATTCCTAATCGCAATATTTGAAAATAACAATCCACCCGTTAAACCTATTCCTTGGTTGTATTCTAAGGTGCCCATAGCCTTTCCGCTTAAAAGAGTTGAATCATTAAATACCGCCAAAAGAGAGACCAAATCCATATCGGGAATATTTATTTTTGCTCGTTGAATTTCAAATTTTTTTCTGCTTTCGCCGGGCAATAACGCGAACATGGAACCTTCAACTTTTTTTTCATCTTGCTTCAATTCAAAATCATTTACCATTAGGGAATCATTGAGCATTTTAATATTTGCTTTTGCTTTTATTGCAATATTTTGAATAGCCGTGGATAGCGAAACAGATGCTAGCCCGTTTTTATTATGGAAATCATGGTTCCATTTTCCGCTTACAAGGCCATTGTATCCTTTTAGCATAGTTGTATCTGCAAAGGGCAATTCAACGGTATTCACGTTTTGCAAATCCAAATCTATTTTGGGGTCAAATGTTCCATAAACTTCCGCTTCCCCCCCTCCGGGCTGGTTCAATTTGAATGTGAAATATTTTTTATTCCACATAACTTCTCCTGTGAAATCGCTTTCATAACCCCTGCGTTTTATAGTGCCGCTTGGAAAATGGATTCCTTCTGGATTTAGCCAAAGCGAAACATCAAGCTCCTCTGCGGCTGCATAATATGCAAATGGAACTTTTGTTTTTAAGTTTGCTTTTAATATAATGTCCTTAAATGCAAAAGAGCCTGTTAAAAGTGTTGGGGTTCCTAGCTTTACCATGCCTCTGGTCCATTGCACCGCCCAGGGTTCTTCCGGAACAATATCTGCAGAAAATATTATTTCTGGATTATTTAGGTCGGCCATTCTTGCCGTAAAATCCGATCCTGCTCCTGTTGTAAAATTTGTAGAAATAGCATTCCCTCTTTTTGTGATTCTATGAAATTTGGCATCTGTTGGCAAAGTTTCTGGACCAAGGGTGATATTTATCCCCTTTAGTTCAAGTTCTCCGTTTCCATCTAAATTTTTGTTTACGTTGCCTTTGAATTTTATGCTTTCTCCATTATTTCCTTTTAAGGAAATTTCGCTTTGAGCAATATTAAATCCACTTCCAAAAGCGGTTATTGCAGCGTCAAAGGCTGGTAGTTGCCAGAATTTGCCTATTTTTGTATTCAATGTCAAATTAAAATCATTTTTGCCTGTTAAAATATTAAGGGATGCGTTTGAATGCAAAATAATTTTTTCTATGTCTGGTGCTTTGCTAGGCCATTTATCTTTTAGCCAAAAGGGCAAGTTTGCCACAGTTGCATTTATTTCTACAGATAAATCTTCCAAATGTTTTCTCGGGGCGTTTAAAACAAGGCTAAGTGAATCTCTATTCCTGTCCGAAACGGAAAGAGAAGCATCGGAAAATAATTCATTCCACCTATATTCTGCGTCTAAAAATAAGTTTTTTGCCAAATGAGTTCCTCGAATATTCTTGGCCGATATGTAAAATCTCTTTTGCCGCTCGGATTTTACCGCTGCAAGGGAATCCAAATTCCAATTCCCTTTATCTTTAACATCAATAGCAACTTTATTCACATTCATCCCAACCTTAAAAGGCAGCCATAAATCCGGGTGGCTTAGAGATTCTGTTAAAGAGTCTGCTTTGCTGCTGTCGCTTGGGATTATTTTTGCATGAACGCTGTCTATAGAAATATTCAGCAATTCTCGGCTGGTGCCAAAGGGAGAGTGCAATGAAATTGCAGGTTTTTCAAAAAATAAATTTGTGCCGTTTATTAGAACTCTTATGGAGGCCCACTTAAATTCAAGCGGCAAATCCACTTCAATATTTTGCGGAATTATCAGAACATAACCTAGATCTATAGGGTTAGAAAGAAGGTGTAAAAGTTTTTCTTTTGCGCTTTTTCCCAGAAGGAAAATAAATAAAAAAAGCAAAAGCATCGCTAATAAAATTAGCAATGTTCTAAAAATACTGCTCCTTTTTTCGCTCAATTCTCTTTCTCTACTAGGGAATATACTTTTGCATACATATAAATTTGCTTTAAAAGGCTGGCAAACCCATTCGCTCTTGTTGGCGTTAAACCGATTTGCAAACCTATTTCTTGAAAAAATTCCGGCTTTGCCGCTAAAATATCTGCAGGTTTTTGGTCATTGTAAATTTTTAAGGCAAGCACGCCCAAACCTCGGCTCAAAAGCGGAGTGCTTTCGCCATCTTCTGTGTCCATGTAAAGGTGAAGAATTCCATTTTTGTATTCAGGTACCAAAAACATTTTTGCGGCACAGCCCTTGACTATAAATTTTTCTTGCTTCAAATTGGCATCCATCCCGCCGTGTTCTTTTGCAATTTTCAACAAAAATTTCCATTTATCATCGGGATTTTCAAAAGAGGCAAAAATTTTTCTTATTTCATCTTGCAAGTCTTCTATGCTCATTTTTCCCCCAGAGAGGCAAAGAATAGAGCTTCGCTTAAAATAGCTTTTTTGAGAAGGGCAAGGGATACGCTTTCGTTTTCGCCATGGGCATTTGATTCAGGGTCTTCTACACCTGTGAGCAGAATAGGCATATCCTTGAATGTTTCACTTAAAGCTGCGACCATTGGGATGGAGGCTCCGCAACCTGTGATAAGTGCTTTTTTGCCGTAGCCTTTTTCCATTGCCGCAAGCATTTTTTTGAAGAACTTGTGGTCAATTTTTGTTTCCCAGGGATTGGAACTTCCTTCTTCTATTTTAATAGAGAGTTCCAGCCCCCAGGGGCAGGCATTCTCTATGTGTTTTTGGGTTGATTTCAGAACCTTTTCCACATCCATACCGGGTGGAATTCTTATGCTTACCCTTGCCCATGCAGAGTTTTGCAAAACATTCCCTGCATTTTTTCTGTTGCCTGCCTCCATTGCGGTAACGGTTATGCTGGGCAAACGCCAGAGAGATTTGAAAAAATCTTTTTCTTTTGCCAGAAAGTTGCTTTTAAGGGCGCATTCTTTTTTTAATTCTGCGTATCCATAGCTTTTGGATATTTTTGCAATGGATTCCAAAATGTCTTTTGCGGGCGGGGGCGTTTTTGGTAATTTTACCTTTATGTTTCCGTTTTTGTCTGTTAAGGAAGCCAGTATGTGCGAGAGTCCCTGAGCTACGTCCGGAATAGGCCCGCTCCAGGCCCCGCTGTGCAAGGGTTTTTCCATGGATTTCACTTCAATTTCCAAAGCCAGCATTCCCCTTAGTGAATTGACAATTGAGGGGGTAGTTTCGCTCCGGTTAGAAGAATCGCAAATAATGGCGGCAGAACTCTTTAAACTTTTGCATTCTTTTAGCAAATTTTCCAAATTCGGGCTACCGCATTCTTCTTCGCCTTCTATCAAAAAATTCAAAGTTGGGCAATTTTTCCCGAGCGTTTTTTTGGCTATCAACGCCGCTGCCAAGTGGACTATTATCCCGGCTTTATCATCTGCGGCACCCCTGCCGTATAGCCTGCCGGCGCGAATTTGCGGTTCAAAAGCGGGGGATAGCCAGAGATTTTCCCGCATTGGGGGTTGTACATCGTAGTGGGCATAGAGCAACATGGAGGGTAAATCCGGGTTTCCGTTTAATTTTGCAAAAACGGCAGGATGGCTTGTGCTTCCCAAAAATCGAACTTCATCAAAATTATTTTTCTTAAACAACTCAAAAACGGTATATGCGCATTTTTTGATATGGCTTTTTTCAAATCCGTCAAAACTCACAGAAGGAATTTTGACCAAATCCTTTAAAATTTCAACATAGCCACCATAAACGGCGTTTAGCTCGTTTTCAATTTGCTTTTGCATAATGGAAAATATAGGAAATTATTTTTCTACCTTAACCCCAAGAGGCGAAGATGCTCATAGCAAACCCGATTTACGACACAGTCTTCAAACACCTTCTCGAAAACGAAAAGGTGGCAAAATTCTTCATAGGAACGCTTCTG
>LIUI01000116.1:0-13545 GCA_001462235.1 Fibrobacteria bacterium GUT307 | reverse complement strand
CATAGACCAAAAAGACAAAGAACTTAAACTATTGCGCATGGACTTCACCGTGGAAATAGAAGAAAAGAACGGGCAAAAGAACAAGATAATAATAGAAATGCAAAAAGCAGACAAATACAGCGCAGACCTGATACGCTTTCGCAGATACTTGCCAAGGAAAATGAGATAGCCGCTAAAGATGCTGAGCTTGCGGACTTGAAGAGGAAGCTGGAAAAATATGAAATAAATGCTGATTAACTTGCCCACACCTCAAACTTTCTATATTCACCTCATGCGTTTTTCACTCATTGTTATGCTGCTGGCAAGCTTTGCTTTTTCCCAAGATATAAAGGTTCGCAAAGAGGTTTTGCAAAATGGTTTAATTGTGCTGCTTTATGAAAATAAACAGGCACCTACCGTTGCTTGCAGGCTTTTTTACTTAACCGGCTCAGTTCACGAAAATCCGGCGAATTCCGGGCTTGCGCATATTCTGGAACACGGGCTTTTTAAAGGTTCAGAAAAATTAAAACCAGATGAATTGTGGAATGCATACCAAGAAGCCGGGGGAACCGACTTAAACGCTTTTACCTCGGATTTGATGACCGCGTATTTTGTGAACTTGCCCCGCAATAAGGTGGAACTTTTTTTGTGGCTAGAAGCGGATAGAATGCAAAATTCTGTTTTGCGAGACTTTTACCCGGAACGAGATGTTGTAAGAGAAGAACGGCGTATGCGCTACGATGACCCTCCCCGTGGGCGTTATAGGGAAACTTTGAGAACCATGATTTACGAGGTTTATCCTTACCGCATTCCAACCATCGGCTGGCCCTCTTCCATAGAAAACTTAACCCAAGAACAGGCAGAAGAACATTACAAAAAATATTACAAGCCTCGCAATGCAATTCTGGTATTTGCAGGCGACTTTTCCGCAGATACCCTTTTGCCAAAAATACACTCATATTTTGGCAATATTCCTGCGGGCGAATCTCTCCCGGAAATACACTTAAAAGAACCTGTGCAAGCCGGGGAAAAACGGCTCATAGTTCGCCGCAGTGATGCAACTCCCAGTGTGGACATAATTTTCAAAACCCCTGCGGTTGAAGATTCTGTAATTTATGCATTGGATATTGCAGAGGGAGTTTTGAACGGCAGAAGCGGGCGGCTTTACAAAAGATTGGTAGAAGAAGAAAAACTAGCCACAAGTGCAAGCGCAAGCAATAGTCCCAACAAAGCTATATCCACATTTGGCATTTCCGTGTCTCTAAGACCGGGGGCAAGCGCAGAAAAAGCAGAGGCTATTGTTTGGGAAGAATTGGAAAAATTGAAAAAAGAATTGGTAAACGAAAGGGAATTTCAAAAGGTGATAAATAACGCTTATGCCGCCCAGGTTCGCAATTTAACAGATATGGCAAACGTTGCTACAAATCTCGCATGGTACGAAATGTTTGGTTCTTATAATTTATATTTAAACTGGGCAAAAGCATTGGAAACCGTTAATCGTGAAACTGTGCAAAAAGCAGCATCTGATTATTTTACAAGGAAAAATGCAGTAGTAGGCTGGCTTGTGGAGGAGGGTACATGAAAGTAATGGTTTGCGGAATGCCTGGCAAAATGGCACAGATAGTGGCACAAACCTGTGCAAAAAGAAAATTGAGCGTTATTCCATATTCTCTCACAGGCGAAGACTTAACGGAGTTCAACGGTTTCTCTTTACTTAGCCCCTCAAATAGAGATAGCAAAATTGCAGATATATTAAGAGAATATCCAAACTTAATCGCTATTGATTACACCCACCCAAACGCGGTGAACAGCAATGCGGAGTTTTATGTAAAACACAAAATTCCATTCATAATGGGAACCACAGGCGGGGATAGAGAAGCTTTAATTGCCTTGGTAAAAAATGCAAAACACCCTTGTGTAATAGCCCCGAATATGGCAAAGCAAATAGTGGCGCTCCAAGCCATGCTGGAATGGACTGCACAAAATTTTTCTGGCGTATTTAGCGGCTATAATCTGCACGTTGTAGAAAGCCACCAAAAGACCAAAGCCGATACCAGCGGCACAGCAAAAGCCTTAGTAAAAAGTTTTCTGGAAATGGGAGCTACAGGCAAGGAACCCATAATAGAGATGATACGGGACGAAGAATACGCCCACGCCTTTCACACATATTCTCTAGATAGTGCAGATAACTCTGTGCATTTTGAATTTCGCCACAATGTTTGCGGGCGTGAAATCTATGCAGAAGGTACCGCAGATGCCGTTGAATTTTTGGCAAAAAAAATAGAAGCCGGCCAAGGTGGCTTTTTTGATATGATTGCGGTTTTAAGAGGGTAATTAGTCTAAGAAGTAAAATATCTTTTCGCCTTTTTTGCTCATTCCATAAGAGCGGGCAACAGCTTCTATGGCAAAGGGGTCGTTTGCAAGTTTTGTTATCAATTCTTGCTTTTTCTCAAGCTGCGTCTCTAAATCTTGTAGTTCATTTTTGAGTTTCTCTATGTTCTGTTCTTTTTTTATAATATCGTTCCTTCCAGAAATAAGCCCGTAAATTCCAAAACCTATTGAGAAGGAAAAAATAATTATGCAAATTTTGCAAGTAGCCCGTACAGGAAAACTACGCCTGCTAATGCGGCTCATTTTTACGGTTATATCATCCGTAAATTCACGTACTTTTTGTACGCTGGTTTTTTTCCTTTTTGCTTTGCCCAACATGAGGCATAATATAGAAATTTCTACTTTACCATTTCAATGAAATCACAGAAAAAACCACTAAATGGAGGCGATACACGCCCGCCTATGCAAGGTCGCGTGGTAACTTCTGTATTTAAATCTACTAAACAAGGTCCGCATTACCCTCCGGGAAATGTACGAACTACTAAACTCCTAATAAGAACGTTCTGGCAGCTTTTCAAAAATATGCCTGAAATTTTAAGATTGCGTAAAATTTATTCTAAACGGAAAGTAGAAAATTTTTCCGTGATTTTTTATTCGGATAACCTTGATGAGGTAAACGGCATAGCTAATAGCCTACGTTCCGTTGTGCCATACTTAAAATCAAAAGGTAAAAAAGTACAGCTCTGGGGCAGTGCGTTTCACACACGTACAAATGGTGTTGTTGAAAATAATTTTGTAGTTCTATTCCCTCGTGCCGTAAGCATGGAGCAATTGGGCTACGCAGATTCCGAACTTGCTGCCCCTCACCTTGCACCTGTCCTGAAAATGCTAAAACGCTACCCCGCAGATTTAATGGAATTAGAAACTCCAAGTCCTGGTGCATGGCTGGTTGGCATTGCGGCCAAAATAGTAGGGCTAAAAGTTATAAGCCACTACCGCACCGACGTACCAAGCTACACACGCTCACTCGTAAAAGAAGCATGGATGCGCCGCTACGTGCTTTGGCTAATACGAATATTTTACAAAAATACCACTCCTGTAGTCAGCCCTTGTGAGGCATATCGCAAAATTTTGGAAACAGAAATAAAGATAAAACCACAGTTTATAAAGATATTGCCTCGTGGCATTCCATTGGAAAATTTTTCTCCTAAATTCAGAGATAAATCAACATCCTCCATTAATTTTTTGTATGTAGGCCGTATTTCTGTAGAAAAAGACATTCCTTTTTTAGAAACTCTGTGGAAAGAATTTTGCAAAAAAAATCAAAATGCAAAACTAATTTTTGTTGGCGGCGGGTGGTACTTGGATAATTTAAAGGAGAATATGAAAGAATATTCAAATGTGCATTTTGTAGGAGTAAAGGCAGGCAAAGAGCTTGCAGAATGCTATGCCAATGCAGATTTCTTTTTATTTCCAAGTGCAACAGATACCTTTGGAAACGTTATTGTTGAATCACTTGCAAGCGGAACCCCTGTGCTGGTAACCGATAAAGGCGGGCCTCAAGACATAATCAATAATGCAAAGAAATGCGGCTGGATTTTGCCTTTTAGAGATTTGGAAATTTGGAAAACGCAATTAGAAAAATGCTGTGAAATGTTTGGAAGCCCAAAATACGAACAGATAAGAAATTCTTGTGCGGAACACAGCAAAAATTACACACTGGAAAAAATGACAAGTGCGCAATGGGAGTTTTATAAGTCCATATTCTGAAGAGCTGCGCCGCTGGCACCCTTGCCCAAATTATCCAAAACCGCGGTGATTTGCCCGTGAATTTCATGCCCGAATACAAAAATTTTTGCATTATTAGTTCCGTTGCAAATTGTAGGGTCTAGCATGGCGGGGTTCTCGCTTGTAGGGACAACGTCCACAAATTCGCAATCTTTGTAGTAATCTGCCAAGAGTTCCCTTAGTTCATCAAAGGAATTTATGCCTTTTAGCATACTGGAAAACAAAGCGATAGTTACCGCCATCCCTTGGCAATAGGGGCCTATAACCGGATTGAATAAAGGTGGTTTTGAAAGCCCTGCGATTTTTTGCATTTCTGGTAAATGTTTATGGCGGAGACCCAGAGCGTAAGGCTTTGATGCCAAAACGGATTCCGATTCAAATTTAATATGCTTAAAATTTTCCTGATATTCTGCTATCATTTTTTTGCCTGCGCCACTATAACCGGTTAAACTGTAGCAACTCAAATTTTCGTCTGTTTTTATCACTCCCTTTGCTACGAGCGGGTAAACTGCTAGCAAAAATCCTGTGGCATGGCAGCCCGGATTTGCTATTCTTTTTGAATTTTTAATTTTTTCTCTATGTTGCAGGGAGAGTTCTGGCAAGCCGTAGGCCCAGGCATCATTTGTACGGTGTGCCGTGCTTGTGTCTATTACAATGGTGTTTGGATTTTTTACAAGAGATACGGATTCCTTTGCGGCGTCATCGGGTAAGCATAAGAAAGCTACATCGGCTACGTTTAGAAGTTCTGCTTTGCGAGCAGCGTCTTTGCGAAGTTCGGGTTCTATTTCTAGGAGTTCTATATCTTTGCGAGCGAGCAATTTTTCTCTGATTTGCAAACCCGTTGTGCCTTCTTGCCCATCTACAAAAACTTTTTTCAATGTTAATTCCTCTTTACAACTCTAAAACTTATGTATCCACCACCGGGTATATTCTTCAAACTTGGATCTGTGAAATAGAAAGAATCATAAGGGTGCACTAAACCTTTGCGAATGCAGGTTTGCCCATAGCAAGAACTTGTCCATTCCCAATAATTATCATTTCTTTCTATAGTTCCTAGGCTATCCGCTTTTCTCCACTCATCGTCTGTTGGCAATGATACCGACAATCTTTCGCAAAATTCCACCGCCTCAAACCAATTAACTCCTTCAACCGGTGAAGTATTGTTTTGTGCATTTTTCCCCATAACGGAATTATATTGCCCTTGAGTTATCAAATTTCTGGAAATCCTGTAACCATCTAGCGTTACCCACTCCAAATTAAAACCGGAACTACTGGAATTGCTTAGGTTAATGCTACTGCTTGAAAGCTTTTGCTCGGAACCGGAAGATGGTTTCCAGTCTAAATCGCCGTTTACTTCACCGCAAGCTGCAAAAAGCAAACAGAAAAGCATTAGCAAGCAAAACATTTTCATTGAAATAAAGTAGAAAAAAATTTCCTGCATTCTTTGTAAGGCACATTCCCGCCAAAAATGTCTAATGCGCTGCCTATGGTTAAATCTACCTTGCCTTTTGAGAGTTCATTGCAGGTTTCAAAGTCCTTGATGCTGTTTGCGCCTCCTGCGTAGGTTGTTGCAATAGGGGAGTGTTCGCCTAAAAATTTGATTAGCTCCAAATCCATGCCCTGTTGCTTTCCCTCTACCCCCGCGGCGTGAACCAAAAATTCAAAACAATACTCAGAAATCATTTCCAAATTCTCTTTTGTGATATAAAAACCAGTAAGGGTTTGCCAACGATTAATAGCCACTAGCCACTGGCCACTAGCCGCTAAACCATAGCAACTCAAATCCACCACCAATCGCTCCCTCCCAACTTCGCCGGAAATGGCTTTTAACCTTTCTAGGGAAAATTTGCCGTTTGGGAAAATATAACTTGTTGCTATTATTGCAGCAGCCCCGGCTTCTATGTATTTTAATGCGTTTTCTTTGACTATTCCGCCACCTACCTGCATGCCGTTAGGGTAGGCTTTCAATGCTCTTTGGGCGGCTTCTTCATTGCCAGAACCCAGCATTATTACATGCCCGCCTTTTAAGCCGTCTTTTTTGTAGAGTTCTGCGTACCATTCCGCCGGTTTTTGCGAAACAAAGTTCTCTTTTAACTCGTCCTTGTTTTCAGAGAGTGAGGAACCTACTATTTGTTTCACCTTTCCGTTGTGCAGGTCTATGCAAGGGCGAAATTTTGTCATTTGCTCCGCTTTATTTTACTTTAACAACAAAGGCAGATATATTGTATTGGGAAAGCTCTCTTGCTTTGTCCTCTGCATCAGACTTTTTTTTGAAATACCCACCCCGAAGTTTGTAAAAGGGGGCATCAAAAACTAATTGTATGCCGTATCCGGTTTGGGATTGCAACCTTGCCCTGCGGGCTTGGGCAGCATCAAAATCTGCAACGGAATCAAACTGCAACGAGTATAACCCTTCTTTGTCTTTATCGTCTTTTGAGAGTGAAGGTTCGCTATAATTGCTCCTGTAAGAGGAATCCAGAGGGGGAAGCTGAAATTCCTTGCCTCTGAAAAGCGAATCTATATCCGTAGGGGCCTCGTTTTCTGCGAAAGCCAAAGAAATAGACATAAAAAATACTACCGTTGCCGCAAGTTTTGCTATTTTTCTCATAATGGGATTTCTTTTTCCAAAACAACTAGGGAAAGATAGTAAAAAAGTAAGGCTTAAACATTGGTTAAAGGTTTTATTTTTGCTTTTTGTAACGGGCTTGCTCACTTGGTATGGTAAATTTTACAAGCCAAAACCTATGTTAACCCGCTTAAACGAGCTTGCAATTTGGGTTCTTCCGCATAAAAACGGTTTGGGTGCCTTGGTAGTTTTGCCAAATGACAATAATGATTCAAATAATGTACGCACAGGTCTTAGAATTTGGCTTTCACCGCCGGATTCGCTTTTGGCTTTTGAAAGAACCAAACCCAGATACAGAGGCAAGAATATTATTTTGATAGGGGATACTTTGAATGAAAATTTGAGAAAAGATATGCTTTCTACCTTGGATAGCAACGGGAATTTTTTTTGGCTAGGACCCCTAGGTAGTGAACTTACCGGCGAAGATGTTTTTGCAAAGTTAAAACTCATAAACGATAAACCCAAAGACTATATTTTAGATTTAATTTATGAGGGGTATAAACTGCGCTTTTTTGGTTCGCAAACGGCGTTGGATAGTGGGGGGCAAGAGCCGCTGAGTGTGGCTGTATTGATGTTCAACCCGGCAAACGAAAACGAGCTGCCTTTCAAAGACAGCAAACAAATTCAAACCTTGATATGGAAGGGAAAAAAAGAAACGGATTCCACACGCATAGCATTAAATTACGCAAACGCCTTAGCTTTGATTTCTTACGACGCTAAAAACCAATTCTTTGCAAAGCGGTTGCATATTAAAAACTGGAATCCGGGAAAATGAGCTGGAGCAGTGCAACCTGTTCACCATGGCAGGTTGTTAATTTTCTATATTTCTACTCAAAAATCATGGAGGTTCTTATGAAAAGATTTCTTTTTGGCATTTTATTTTTTGCTGTTTTTGCAAGTAGTGCCGTAACCCAAAAATCCATTTTAGGGAATTGGACCTTGGTTCCGCAACACCCAAACCCAAGCAATATTGTTTCCATTGAAAAAGATTCCCTAAAAATCATGGATGATTGGAAATTTGCGGCAGCCAGAACTTTCAACATAAATTACCCCGGCTACGGTGCAGATAAAATACACTTAAAATACAAGCTAAGAGCAATCATCTCCGGAGATTACCGCATAGAAGGCGATGCTTTTAGAATATACACTCCTGTTATTGAAAGCAGGATTTTAGAAGGCACCGCAAGCGATGAAGAAGCTGCTCAAGCCTCATTAAAGGAAATTGAAAAACTTATAAGAGATGACCTTAGAGTTGCGGCTCCCGTTTTGAATACAAGCGAAACAGAACTGGAATTGCAAGGCGTAAACAATAATCCCAACCAAAAATACACCAAGCCAAAAAGACTCCCAATCTCAAAACTCACCATGGACTCAGTGCCTTTTTTCCCTCCGGAAGGGTGGCGTTTTCCGGACAATGCAAAAGAACTATCAAACTTCCCGGTTAGGTTAAAAAACAGCAAAAGAGACTTGCTCACAGTTATAAAAGCAGATCTTAACGGAGATGGTTTAATAGATGCCGCCGCTTACTTAATGAACGCAGAAAAAGAACAAGTGGCATTATTTATAAATATATCCCAAAGCGATGGCTCTTATGAACTAAAACCCTACGGCAACGCAGACAGAGGCCTTATAATAGAAAACGGCATTATGCTTGCCTCCGCAGGAGAACATGTAGATGCGGTTACCAAACAAAAAATAACAATAGAAAACCCCGGCATAATGGAAATTATTTTCGATACCACCGCTTACTTAATTTACTGGGATTCAAGCTCAAACGAATGGGTAAAAATCACCGTGGGAAAAAAGTTTTAGATTGGTTGTGAATTGAAAATTGAGAAATGCGTTCAGGGTGGGGCGGGCTTTGCCCGCTTGCCAAACGGCTCGGTTTGCTTTGTTGACGGAGCGCTTCCCGGTGAAGTTGTTGAAATAAAAGTAATTGAGAAAAAAAAAGATTTTGTAAAAGCCGGCATTGTAAAAATTTTAGAGCCAAATATAAAACGGCGAATTCCACCTTGCCAATATTACGGCAAATGCGGGGGTTGCAATGCACAATATGCGGAATTTGAATTGCAAATAGAACTTTTAAGGCAAATTATTTTAGATTTATTTTCAAGAACCGCAAAAATAAGTTTACCGCAAAATTTTGAAATACATTACGGAGCAGAATGGGGCTACCGTTGCAGGGCAAAGGTGTTTTTTCAAATGCGGGGCAGCAATACCATAATTCCTGTAGAAAAGTGCATGATTCTCTCCAAAAAGCTAAATGAAAAATTAAAAGAAATTTCATTAACAAAAAGGGTACGCCTATTTGACAATCAAAGCGAATTTTATTTGGGCAAACATATCTACGCAGATGAAAGCGTATTTTTTCAAAATAATTTGCAGTTGCTCCCAAAATTGATAGATGAGGTTAGGCGGGCTGCGGGCAAAGGCAAACTTCTTTTGGATATTTTTTGTGGAGTTGGTTTATTTTCTGCATTTTTGCAAAGCGAATTTGAACGGGTTATTGCCATTGAGCAAAATCCTTTGTGCCAAAAATTTGCAGAAAAAAATTTAGGCAAAAACTGTGCATTTTATACAACGAGTGCAGAGGAATGGCTAGGCAAGAATGCGGGGATTTTAAGCGATGCCTGCGTTTTGATAGACCCGCCTCGCACAGGAATTTCAAATGAAGCCTGCGATATTCTCTGCAAAAATAAAACCGGCAAATTGATTTATGTTTCTTGCAATCCTGCAACGCTAGCTCGTGATACCCGCAAATTGCTGAACTGTGGCTATGAACTCACCAATATCCAAGGTTTTGCTTTTTATCCCCAAACCTTTCATTTAGAAATCATGGCTGTGTTCAATCCTTCATGCACCTAACCGAGAACGCAGAGAGTTTGCCGTAATCCTCGGTTTGAATTTGCACCGCGTCTGAATTGAACCTTACTGCACACGCCCTGTCTGCGGAGAATTCAGATGCTGTCCACCAGCCGGCTAACTTTCCTAAATAATGGAAATCCTTATCGCTTTCTGAGCGGTAGCCGGCAGGCAATGCGGCAAAGCCGTATTCATCCGTGCCACCGTTTTCGCCTATCCAGCCGCTAATAGATTTAAGAGCAGTTGCAGCATCTTGAACCCCTATAAAATCTGCTAGTTTAAGCCATTCGGCTTTGCTTGGCAAATGCCAGCCCATAGGGCAAACGCCAAGAGCCGCGGCCCAGGTATAGAGCCTGCCATAAAGCTCGCCTTGCTCCGGGTTGTTGTCGTAGCAATAGGAATCTTCAATTTCGTAATTCAAGTTTTGCGCCATCCATATTTGCTTTCCAATTTTAACGCATCTATAACTTTGCCCGTCTCGCTGATCTACAAATGCGGGAAGTTTACTCGCCTTGCTAAATGCCGTGCTAATTGCAGGTTGCAAAACCTGAGTCAAATTTCCTTCGTATTCTTTGCCGTCTATGCTCAACCTTATATGCATTAAAAAGAATGTAGAAATATCTACATTACTCCTTCATGCCTTTTTGCAAAAAATTCTATTCCTTAGGGCTTGGTTGCGCAAAAAACCAAGTGGATAGCGAACGTGCTGCCGCAGAACTTTTATCTGCGGATTTTAAGATAGCCAAAAGCCCAAAGGAAAGCGATGTTATTTTAATAAATACTTGCGGTTTTATAGAATCTGCAAAAGAGGAATCCATAGATGCTATTCTATCTATTTTGAAAAACAAAAAAGCAAAACAAAAAGCGATAATTTACGGTTGCCTTAGCCAGAGATATGGAAAAGAACTTGCAAAAGAAATTCCGGAAGCGGATTTTTGGCTAGGAAATTACCATACAGGAATGTTGCTGGAAACTCTGGGATTTGAATCGCAGGCAAAATCGTGCAAAGCCAATCCGCCAAGAAGAATAAGGAATTTTGAATACCCCCACCACGCTTACCTTAAAATTGCCGAAGGCTGCAACCGCGCTTGCTCATTTTGCGCAATCCCTGCCATTCGTGGCAAACAAGTTTCGCAAAGCATTGAAAATTTGGTAAACGAGGCAAAGCAACTAGAAGAAAACGGGGTTCAGGAACTGTCTTTAATAGCTCAAGATTTGAGTTCTTATGGGACGGATTTATACAAAAAAGCGAGTTTGCAACCCTTGCTGGAAGCATTGCTAAAGAACACAAAAATCCCCTGGCTGCGTTTAATGTATCTTTACCCTGAGCATATAACCGATGGCTTGCTAAACTTAATGGCAAAAGAGCCACGTATATGCAAATACGCAGACATACCAATTCAACACGCAAGCGATAAAATGCTAAAATTAATGCGGCGAAAATACACCGCAGCAGACTTACGAGCTTTGCTCCATAAAATGCGGGAAAGCGTCCCAGGCATAACGCTTAGAACAACAGTTCTTCTAGGCTTTCCGGGCGAAACCCACAGCGATTTTGAAGAACTAATGAACCTTGCAGAAGAAATTCGCTTTGAGCATTTGGGTGGCTTTATATGGTCTCCGGAAGAGGGAACATCTGCTATGAAATTAAAAGAGGAGCAGGTTGCGGTAGAAACGGCAAGGCTAAGGTTAGATGCTTTAATTGAGCGTCAAGAGGAGATTTCTGCAGAAAAAAACGAAGCCCTTGTAGGCAAAACCCTTGATGTGATTTTAGACAGCATAGCAGAAGAAAGCGAATTTCATTTTTACGCTCGTACGCAGGGCAATGCTTTGGAAACAGACAATATAGTCAGAATTTTGGAAGGCAGCGGCAATATAGGCGAAATTAGGAAAGCGAAAATTGTGGATGCAGAAGCTCATGAGTTAGATGCGGTTTTACTAGATTAGAGTTTTTAATTTATTAGTTGAGAGTTGAAAGTTGAGAGTTGAGAGTTATATTTTGCAAATTATCGCTTTTTTGCTAAGTTCAAAAAGGCTAAATTATTCACGTTTACAAATAATTTTGCACAATTCTCAATTCTCAATTCTCAACTCTCAATTAGCACTCATATTCGCATTCCTCACCTTAGTTTCTTGCACTACAACGTCAATGTTGAGAGACAATGCAAATACGCTTTATGAGGAATACAAAAGCGCAGCGGAATACCACGCAGAATCAGAAAAGGATTATTTAATTTTGCTTGAAAATCTGGAAAAATATCCAAAAGACAAATTCCTTTTAACAAGGAAACAAATACTGCGCAAAGAAATAGAGCAAAACCGTGTGCTTATGCTTCAAGCTCGTTTGGAATTTGAAAAAGCATTGCAGGAGTGGGACACAGCCGTTCAAAAAATGGAAACAGGTTTGCCAAGAGATTCCATAGATATAAGGCAAATTTTTGGCCTACCCCCTCCAAAAGATACTATATTACCCTAATGCGCAAATTCAATGTGACAGGGCGTTGCCGCAAAGAGATACATTATATGGTGGATACTTCGGGCAAAGTATCTCAAATAGTGGCTATGGTGGAGCAAGGCGATTATTTCACAATAAACCGCGCAAGGCAATATGGTAAAACAACAACACTTTGGGCTTTGGAAGAAGAGCTTGTGAGACAAGATTACTATGTTGCTCACATAAGTTTTGAGGGTACAAGCGATGAGTCTTTTGAGAATGCTGCTGCTTTTTGCAAAAGCTTGATATGGCAAATAGCCAGAGAAATGAAAGAAAGGAACTATAAAGGGCATTCTTTATGGCAAAATGCAAAGGCGAAAACATTTGAAGAATTTGGTGCTTTTTTGAACAAAGCCTGCGAGGGCAAAAAAATAGTTTTGATGATAGACGAAACAGATAAAACTTCTAACAATTTGGTATTTTTGCGTTTTATAGGAATGCTGAGAGACAAGTATTTGGAAAGAGGCAAGCCAAATAGAGCCACCTTCCAAAGCGTGATTCTCTGCGGTGTTTATGATATTAAAAATCTGAAAATCAAATTAGTTCAGAGTGGCCACTACCAACTTCAAGACGGTGAAAAACGCATAAACAGCCCGTGGAACATAGCTGTTGAATTTAAAGTAGATATGTCTTTTTCCGTGCGGGAAATATCCACAATGCTCATTGAGTATGAAAAAGACCGCAAAACAGGAATGAATATAGAGGCTATATCAAAAGAAATCAGAGCATACACCAACGGCTATCCTTACTTAGTTTCCCGTATTTGCCAAAATATAGATGAAGACTTGAACAAAGACTGGACTTTGAATGGTGTGCAAAAAGCAGTAAAATTGATATTAGGGGAAAGAAGCACATTGTTTGATGATTTGTCTCACAATATAGAAAGCAACAGAGAACTGTTTGATATGTTGCACAACATAATAGCTGAAGGCAAAAGAATTGCTTACAACAATATGAATTCCACAATAAATTTGGCTTTGACTTTTGGGATTTTGCAAAAAACAGACAATACTCTTTCTGTTAGCAATAAAATTTTCGAAATTGCTATATGCGACTATTTTATGTCTTTGGAAGATGTGAAAAAAGTTCCCTATTCAAGCAGTGACATTGGAATTGTTGAAAATGGAAAATTCAATATGGAAGTTTGCATTAAGAAATTTACGCAGCACTATTATGAAATTTACAGTAAAAAAGACACTGCTTTTTTAGAAAGGGAATGCAGGTTGCTATTCATGACTTATTTACGCCCTTTGATAAACGGGGTAGGTTTTTGCCACATTGAAAGCGAAACCAGAAATGGCGAGAGAACCGATTTGATAATAGATTTCAATTCCCAGCAATTTATTGTTGAGTTAAAACTCTGGCACGGTGAGCAAAAGCACGAAAAGGCTCACGAGCAACTTATAAAGTATCTTGACAGCAAAAACAAGAGTGAAGGCTATTTGCTCACCTTTGATTTCCGCAA
>LIUI01000115.1:10903-13550 GCA_001462235.1 Fibrobacteria bacterium GUT307 | reverse complement strand
GTATGCGGGCGAATGGAGAACGGCATAAATATAATCTAAAACATCAATTGGGAAAAACCACTCCTTTTGATTGCCTTTATCATTCCCATCCAAAGGAGGGGAATTTTCCATAAAACGCAAACCTATCCGCTGAGATATTTCCTCAATAATTGCTTTATTCAAATTAGGTTTGCGTGTTTCATTGGCAAAAAGTTTTTCGGGATAAAGGTATAGGGGAAAAGAGTATCCTATCTCTGATGTCTTGTTAGAAACAAAACTCGATTCAACAATACCTTTATGTATCAAACAATGGTAAAAACCATTTGTTTTTTGCTGTCGACATACTGCTAACCCTACATTTTCGCCATTCAAAAAATGCTGCATAACTTTTTCCCTGCTTCGCTCAATAAGTTTTGTATCGTAATATATGTATCGTTTATCAAATGGGCGATATAAAATTGGAGTGATAAGTTTTTTATCGGTAACAATGTTATAATAATTTTGAACGGACTTGTTTAATTCATCTTTATCTGTATTTATCAAAACATCGTCATTGGCTGTTACTATACCTACTGAATTTACAGGAAATAATTCTTGCACATTAAATCCTTTTCCGTAATCTTCTTCTGTTTCGTAGTCTTTCGGCACAAAGAAATATTCAGGTGAAGTTGGCTGTAGTTTAATAAATGGAACTTCTGAAAGTTTGTTGTTGAGCAAATAATCATATTTTTCTTGCCGTTTGCCATAGAGGTCACAATGGAAAACCTGCGCTAAATTCCTCTCCTTTGGAGGGGCAGGAGTGGTTTCTTTCCTTTTTTTTACAAAGATATTTATGCTTACGCCTTGTTGAATATCAAAAATATTTTCATCTTTGCTTCCATCGGGGCAAACTTCTTTTTTCTTGCTATTGCCATGCAAATCAATGATGTAAATTTTATCAAAACTTCTCATCAAATTCCAACGCATACCTCTAAAAGTAGGGTTATCGATAAAACTATGATTGTTGATATACGCCAAAATACCTTCGCTATTCTTGTCCACAAAAAATTGTCCCAAGCGAATAAATTTACAATAATCATCATTGATCCATTTTGGATTACGCTCCTGCAATGTAGAATTGGTGTCCGGTTCTTTTTTGTAATCCTCCATTAAACGCATAATCCATTCACTTTTATTCTTGCTTTCTCCGCTGTACGGCGGATTTCCCAACACCACCATCACAGGCGTATCACGTTTAATACGATTGGCTTCATTGGCTTCACGAGCAAGGAATTGAGCAAAAAGTGTGCCTGTTTTAGGATGATGTTCTTCCAGAGAATTGGTTAAATAAATGTTCAAACGCTTGTTGCCTGTGGATTTATAACCTGTTTCTGCGAGCAGATGGTCAAGTTTAATATGTGCCATTGTATAAGAAGCCATTAACAACTCAAACCCATTTATGCGTGGAATAAGATGTTGCTCAACGTAGCTTTGCCACAGTCCGCTTTGTCCGAGAAATTTTTCATAGATTTGGTTCACTGTTTCAGCAAGAAAAGTACCAGTGCCTGTTGCAGGATCTAATATTTGCACTTTATGCATTTCCATTTCGTTTATTCTGACTTTCGATGTATCGGCTAAACCCGTTGGCAGTCTGAAGTCATTTTGCAAAATTTCATCCACCGCCCGAACGATGAAATTAACAACTGCTTGCGGTGTGTACCATACTCCGCGACTCTTTCGCAAAGCAGGGTCGTAAGCCGATAGGAAATTTTCGTAAAAATGAATCATCGGATCGGTCTGTTGGGTGCGTTTGCCAAAGCCTTTCATCACGGTATCCATATCTGCTACCCGAAAAGTTTCAGCAAGGTCGTCCACAATCCAACTGATACGTTCATCTAAATCGTAACCCGCTATGTTTTGGAAGAGTTGACGCAAAAATGGATTGGTTTTAGGGATTAATTTTGCGGCATCCTCTCGGTTGAACATATTTGGATTGTTGTCACGCAAGCGAGCGGCAAACATACCGTAAGCAATGGTTTGTGCATAAACATCGGCAAAATTTTTTGGAGTAATATTGTGAATAAGTACTTCTTTGAAAGCTGCCATTTGTCCTGCCAATGTGCCGTCATCGCCACCTTTTGAGAGTACATTTTCAATAACTTCTGCCATCAAACGAGCCTTGCCTGCCATAATCTCGGCGAGTTTGGCGGACGAAACTATTTTTTGCGGTTGAGCGTTACCGAAATGCTTAACCAAATTTTCAAATTTTGCAAAATTCTCCTTAATAGGGATAATGCTATCACCTCTCAATTCGGCAATACGGATATTTTCGACAAATTCACCATTTTCACAGAACCAAAAGTCGAGATAATCGGTGAAAATAATATTATCAAGTGCCTTTTTATACCTGTCGAACTGCTCTTTGTAATCTTTCGAGTTCAGGTTCTTTCCTATATCCTTTGCTTCCACATAACCAATAGGTACATCTTTCCGTAAAAGCGTTAAATCCGGTGCGCCGCAAGCAATACGCTGCGCTTCATTTATCACTGTACAATTCGTCATCTTTTTGAGCAATGTTTCCAACGCTCCCCTAAACGAATGTTCAGTGGTATTACCTTTTTTGTATTTGCTGTTAAGCTCGGAAATATATTCTTTGACTTCTATTTCTTGCGGTGCGTATTTGGGCATG
>LIUI01000115.1:475-10738 GCA_001462235.1 Fibrobacteria bacterium GUT307 | reverse complement strand
TCTTGCGGTGCGTATTTGGGCATGGGAGGGAAAGTAGAAAAATTGGGAAATTATTTTCTATATTTACCTTGTGTTCATATATAACGATGACGATTTAATTATAGGCACTCCTAGGCAGGCCGAATACCAAAGGTTTTTTTCTGAGGCTGGCATATTGGCTTTTGCAGAAAACAAGCGGCTTGGCATTCCTAATGTTTATGTGGAAGATGGAAATATCACAAAAGAATATTCGGACGGCAAAAAAGAAATTATAGGGAAAGCGCCGCTGAAAACGGTTTATAACGGCGAACTAATTATAGAATTGCCAAAAGAGTTGACAGATGAATAGAATTAAAAGAATGAGAATTTTTGCTGGACCTAACGGCTCCGGTAAAACCACGCTTTATAATTATTTTGTGAAAACAAATATTTTTAATAATTATTATTTTATAAACGCAGACATAATAAACACTGATTTAGAAGCGTTTTTAAATTTTAGTTATTTTCCTATAAAATTTTCTGAAACCGAGTTGTTTGCATTTTTAAATAATTCGTCTTTTCAATCGAAAATAAATTTAAAATTATCCGATGCCATAGAAGTAAAAAATTCCATTATTTCATTAAAAAAGCATAATTTATCGGAAACAACCTATATCTCCGCTGCTTTGTCTGAATTTTTGCGAAGAAAAATGATTTTGGAATCAGATTCCACCTTTGCTTTTGAAACTGTATTTTCTCACGCATCCAAACTGAATGAAATTAGATTGGCAAAAGAAAATGGTTATAAAGTTTATTTATACTTCATAGCAACGGATGATATTTTCATCAATTTAGAAAGAATTCAGGGAAGAATTGTCAAAGGCGGGCACGCTGTGCCTGTGGAAAAAATAAGGGATAGATATTTGCGTTCTTTGGATAATTTATTTAAAACAACTATCTTAGCAGACAAGGTTTTCTTTTTTGATAATTCTGAACAGAGGCAAATTGGGAAATATTCTTTTTTTGCAGAGAAAAAAGATAATGCTTTGCATTTTTCAAAAGGCACAATGATTCCTTGGTGGTTCAATAAACATGTTTTGAGGTTTTGCATTAGTCCTTGAAGACAACGAACTGAGGCAATAACACATAATGCGTGTTACGGCCTGCACCGCGTACTTCTAAAAATCCTTTATCAACCAAATCTCGCAACATTCTTGCAGCAGTATCTTGAGACACCTTGAATATTTTTTCAACCTTGCCGGAAGTAAGGTTTCCGGTAAATCCGTCAAAAAGCCTGTTTATTATTTCACGCTGAATATTGTTTGATATTTCTGCCGAGTTCTTTTGCCAAAAAGCTGCTTTGCGCAAAACTTTGCCTATAATTTCCTCACTGTTTTCTATTGCATTTTCCAAACATTCCAAGAACCAAGTTAGCCATGCCGTTATGTCAAGCTCACCTGTGGTAGTTAATTCCAAAACCCTATAATATTCTTTCTTCTCTTTTTGAATTTGCCAAGACATGGAATAAAAACGCAAACTAGTATTCTCAGAGCGTGCTAACATCATTTCTGTTATAATACGGGTTAAACGCCCGTTGCCATCGTCAAATGGATGTATTATCACAAACCACAAGTGCGCTATGGCAGCTTTCAGTAAGGGGTTTTCATTGCCCTCGGTGTTTAGCCAAAGCAAAAATTCTGCCATCTGTTTTTGAACATTCTCAGGAGAAGGAGCTTTGTAATGCACTATCTCCTGATATTCTCTGTTTGATACTACACGCATTTCCGAATTGCGAAATTGGGCAACTAGGATTTTATGCAAACCGCTTCTACCTGTTGGAAAAAGCACTCCATGCCATCCGAACAAGCGTTCCTCGTCCAGCGGCTCTTTATAATTGCGAACAGCATCTATAACAGCTTCTACTATGCCATCTATATGGTGCGAAGGCATTGTTTCTTTCTCCAAATTTACATTCAACCATTTTGCCAGCGAAGATCGCACTTGTTCGCTGTTCAGAATTTCGCCCTCTATTTCGCTGGATTTTGTAATTTCTTCCGTTAGGGCATTAAGCATGGCTTCTTGCTGTACGCCAAAGCCGAATTGCTGCATTTTGCCAAGAATTTTGCCCTGTGATACGGAAACTTTGGTCAAAAGATTCAGAATGGAATTTTTGTCCCAAGTGAATTTGGGATAGCCCAAACATTCATGAATATATTTTTGCATCAATTCTCCGCAAATATTGCGGAGAATGATTGCCGTAATCTCCGCAAACTTGGAATATAGTAAATAAATAAACACAAACTAAATTTTGAAAGAGTGCAGGGAAGAATTGTCAAAGGCGGGCACGCTGTGCCTGTGGAAAAAATTTTCTATATTCCCTAAAAAGGAGTTTTTATGGCTTTACCTATTCGCTCAGCACTAGTGCTTACGGGAAAATCCGCAGATAGATTTATATCTATGGCAGAAGATGTTCGCAAAAATCAATGGCGTAGCGTTGACTTTTCAAAGCAGATCAAATTTGGAAAAGAAATTCTTAAAAAGGCAAAAATATGAACCTTAAAAACTGCAAATTATGCCAGTTTGACGAAAATTTATCCAAAGTAATTTTTTGATTTAGGAATTTTGCGGTAACAGATTAGGCACAATTCTTTGTAATTGTCAGAACCCCGATACCCCCGAGGAAAAGGATTAACCCGATTATGCAGCATGAAATTCTAAAATCCCATAAATCCTAAAAATCGGGGGCATCGGGGTTCTGACAAAAGGGTTCCGCGTTAGTCCTTACCAAACTAAATTCAAACCATTTTCTTTATACAGCTTCATAGAACTGTCCTTGCTTATAAGGTATTTCATAAGCCTAAAAATTCTTCTTCTGTTATTTTTCCGTTATTCAATTCGCTAAAAGAAGCCTTGCCGTCCAAAATTCCGATTTTACGCTTTTTGGTATTTTCTTCAAAAGGAACAAGCATTGCCACGGGCTTCTTGGCTTTGCCGTAAAGAACGCTGAACCGCTTGCCTTTTTGCAGATTGGCGGCAATCTTGGAAAAAGTTTCCATAATAAGAATATACAAATTTTGAGGTTCTGCATTAGGGCGGTTGGGATGCGGTAATTTTTTGTGCAGAAATTCTGGATAAGGTATATGGAGTTTTCTAAGTTACTGCTTGTATGAAAATATATTTAGATAATTGTTGTTATAATCGCCCTTTTGATGATCAGAGCGATATTGTTATACGTTTAGAAACCGAAGCAAAATTATTTATTCAACAGAAAGTAAAGGAAAATGCTTTGAAATTAGTATGGTCTTTTATTTTGGATTATGAAAATAGCAGAAATCCATTTGAAGATAGAAGAGAAAGAATAATCTTATGGCGTAATTTATCTAGCGATGATTGCATATTGTCGGAATTTGTAAAAGATAAAGCAAGTAAGCTTATGGCTTCATTAGGATTAAAGCAGATGGATGCGGCTCATATTGCTTGTGCTATAGAAAAGCAAGCGGATTATTTTATTACAACAGACCGAAAAATTTTGAATAAACAAATAGAAGGCATTTCTATTGTAAATCCAACAGTCTTTGTTCAGGAGGTTTTTATATGAAAAGCGATACGGCTTTGAGATGCGATGGCATGAGAGTACTATCGGAAAAGCTTGGTGTTGTAGAGGCAGAGCGTTTTATTGCGATAATTCTACGAGAGCCGTTTGACTATACAAAATGGCGGCAGGATTTATTTAAAGATGTGCCGTTGGAAACATTTTTGGAAGATGCAATGAGTTATAGGGACGCAACTATCTAAAATATTTTTTACTTTTAGGCTTCGCTAAAAGAAGCCTTGCCGTCCAAAATTCCGATTATGCGGCATGAAATTCTAAAATCCCATAAATCCTAAAACCATATATGCACTCCTATGCCCGCTGCCAAAAGAATGCTGCCCAATACATAAGAAACATTCCTTGCAGTTTTGGCATCTTCTACTTTTTGCCAATCATTGTCAAATTCCGAATTTGCACCACTCTTGGCACTCATGGATTTGTATTCATCAAGCTTGCTTCCCACTTCGCTATTCTTGTATATGCCATAACCCACAAACGCGGCACCTGCTACATCCAGTGCAAGAGCAACCCAAAAAGAGTTATTGAAAGGCTTGTATTCTCCAACTTGTGGGTCTATCTTCGCCGGAGGCTTGTCAACGGATTCATTGGCAAGCTCCCAGGGAAAGAGGATAGAAGGCTCTGAGGCAGAAGAGTTTTTGATTTTCTCGAGAGCTTCTTGGGCATCGATATTATTGGGGTCTATTCGCAAGATTGATTCGAAATCTGCAATGGCTCTGTTCTTGTCTCCTTTACTTTCATACACAAGACCCCTACTATAATATACACTCACAAAATTCGGATTTAGCCTTATAGCTTCGGTATAATCCTTAATGGCTCTGTAATAATCTTCTTTGCTTTCATACACAAGACCCCTACTATAATATACCTCCGCAAACTTTGGATCCAGCCTCATTACTTGACTAAAGTCAGATATGGCTTTGTCAAAATCTTCTGGACTAGCAAATTTTTTCATAGCATACGCAAGGCCCCTACTGTAATATGCATTCGCAAACTTTGGATCCAACCTTATTACTTGGCTAAAGTCAGATATGGCTCTATCGTGGTCTCCTTCCCGAGAATATGAAAGGCCTCTCATGTGATATGCCCACATAAAATTTGAGTCTAGCCTTATAGCTTCGGTATAGTCATTAATGGCTTTGTCAGAATCTACTTTGCCTCCATATGCAAGACCCCTACTGTAATATGCCATCGCAATCTTTGGATTTAGCTTTATTGCTTGGTTACAGTCAGATATAGCTTTGTCATATTCTCTTTTGCCAATATACACACGGCTCCTACCGCTATATGCCTCCGCAAATTTTGGATTTAGCCGTATTGCTTCATTAAAATCAGACATGGCTATGTCATAGTCGCCTTTTTCAAAATATTCATTGCCTCTCTTGTAATATGCCTCTGCGTCATTCTTAGTCTTGCTTTGCAAACCGCCTGCAATTAGCTCTTTGAATAAAACAGGAGCTTTTTGCCTCATTTTTGGAATTAAACTTTCTATATCTTTGGCATCTATAAGGTCTGATGAGCCAAATAAATTTCCATTCTTGGTATCATAAATTTCTATTGAAAGTGTGAATGTGTTTCTGAATTTACCTACAATACTTTTGATTATATAATCAGCACCTATTTTCTTGCCTATGGCAATATAGCAGTTCTCCCCATCGCAATCCTGCAAAACAGCATCCCCCATATTCAAATAAGTTTCGTCGGTCATAATAACATAATCCGACTTAGGAAACTCTTTTACCGCCAGCCGCGAAATTTCTCTTGTTATATGGTTCAAATCCGCTTCGGTTAATTCCTTTTGCAAACCAACAGCCGCCTGGTCTATTTCTGCTCCTATAACCGCTATTTTTGTAGCAGAAAAAGCAAAGCCAGCCAAAATAAGCATTTGCAATATAGCTTTTTTCATTTGCTCTCCTTTTCCCCGGTTTTTGTTTTACTTTGTAAAACTGTTATATTAAAACCACTACTCTTGGGGTTACTTACATTAACATCGTAAGTCACATCATCTGCTGCTCTGTCTTCACCAGCAACCCAAAGGATGAGATAGCCGCTTTCCGAAATCTTGAAGCTCTCTGTGGGAGAAACTTCTTCTTTTCCTTCTGCATCTTTGTAAACTTTTAAGCCGGCATATTGAGGTTCATCGGGGAACATACCAGCTTGGTTAAGCCTAAAGCTTGCTCCCACTTCCTCCATATTTACCAAAAATCTGCTTTCTCCGTCCCACTCTCCAGGAGCAAAGGCTACGGGAACCAATTGACCGGCAACTACCGTCTGAGTTTCTTTAATGCCAATGCTGGATAAATTAGTGATGGAAGCATCGGTCTCGTCGTTTACCAGATTACCCCAAACAGCATGAATAGTTTGACTACCAACAAGAGAGAACGAAGCAACTCGTTTGGGCGGTGTAGCATTATCTGTGGTTTTTACATACACTGTGTAAATGCCTGTTCTCAACCCTCCTTTTTTTATTCCACCATCTGTGTTTACATGAACTCTTCCATTTATCAAGTCAATTGTTATTCCACTATAGCATGTTAGCACATTGCCGCTTGATTGGCAGTTATTCGCAGTTGGACCAAGATCAATAATCTCAGTGCTACCTCGTTTTTGCAGGTAGTATTCCAATCTATCTGCTATATCACTGCCGCATTCTTCCTTAGAGTCGCCTCCGGCTACTTCTGCGCAAGTGACAAGGCAAATGGGAACCATTCCAGCTTCTGCATTGCCATCTACATATAAGCCAGTACACCAATCTTCGTATGAACTACTGCTCCCAGCAACGCTTGATGAACTAGACAGCACAACCGAACTACTACTCGAAACAACGCTTGACGAACTCAGCAAGGCAGACGAACTGGAACTTGGCGATGGAACAGAGGAACTCGAACTGCTACTCGAAACATCCGAACTTGATGAACTCAGAGTTTCATAAGAAGAACTGCTCGACGGCGGCTCAACCGATGAACTGGATATTTTTACGAAACTGGGGTCGTAATTAATCGCTCTCGGATCTTCGGGGTTGTCACGCTCTGCTTGCGTGCAACCTAAAAATAGTAACGATATGAACAAGACTAAAACCATATATGCACTCCTATGCCAGCTGCAAAAAAAATGCTTCCCAATACATAAGAAACATTCCTCGCAGTTTTGGCATCTTCTACTTTTTGCCAATCATTGTCAAATTCCGAATCCGCACCACTCTTGGCGCTCTTGGATCTGTATTCATCACGCTTGCTTCTCACCTCGCCATTCTTGTATAAGCCATACTCCACAAACCCAGCACCAATTACATCCAATGCAAGAGCAACCCAAAAAGAGTTTTTGAAAGGCCTGTATTCTCCAACCTGCGGGTCTATCTTCGCTGGAGGCTCGTCAACCAGGCTCGTTGACCAAGCTTCACCAATATAGGTAGAAGGCTCTTGAGCAGGAGGCTCTGGGGCAGAAGAGTTTTCTTTGATTTTCTCAAGAATTTCTCGAGTATCGGCATAATTGGGGTCTATTTGCAAGACCGATTCTAAATCTGCAATGGCTCTGGTCTTGTCTCCTTTTTTTCCATACGCAAGACCCCTAGTATAATATGCCCACGCATAATTTGGAATTAGCTTTATAGCTTCGGTATAATCCTTAATGGCTCTGTAATAGTCTTCTTTGCCTTCATACACAAGCCCCCTATAGACATATTTCTCCGCATCATCCGGATTTAGCCTTATAGCTTCGCTATAGTCCTTAATGGATTTGTCTAAATTGGCTTTGTTTGAATCTTCTATCATAGCATACGAAAAACCCCTACTGCTATATGCCTCCACAAACTTTGGATCAAGCCTTATTGCTTCGTTAAAGTCAGATATGGCTCTGTCGTGTTCTTTTTTATTAGAATACATAAGACCCCTCATGTAATATGTCAACGCCCACCTTGAATCTAACCGTATAGACTCGTTAAAGTCAGATATAGCTTTGTCATAGTCTCCTTTACTACCATACAAACGGCCCCTATTGTAATAGGCCTTCTCAAGCTTTGGATCCAGCCGTATTGCTTGGTTGCAGTCAGATATTCTGTCATCATATCCTTTGTTAACGTTCGCAGCGCATCTACCAGCATATGCCCACGCAAGCTTTGGATTCAGCCGTATTGCTTCGTTAAAATCAGACAAAGCTATATCATTGTCTCCTTTAATACCATACGCACGGCCCCTATTGCTATATGCCTCCGCAAATTTTGGATTTAACCTTATAGCTTCGGTGTATTCAGATATGGCTATGTCATGCTCTCCTTTTGCAAAATATTCATTGCCACTCTTATAATATGCCTCTGCGTTATTCTTAGTCTTGCCTTGTAAACCGCCTGCAATAAGCTCTTTGAATAAAATAGGAACTATTTGCCTCATTTTTGGGATTAAACTTCCTATATCCTTGGCATCTATAAGGTCTGATGAGCCAAATAAATTCCCATTCTTGGTATCATAAATTTCTACTGAAAGCGTGAATGTACTTCTGAATTTACCTACAATGCTTTTTACTATATAATCGGCACCTATCTTTTTTCCTATGGCAATATAACAGTTCTCCCCATCGCAATCCTGCAAAACAGCATCCCCCATGTTCAAATACGTCTCGTCGGTCATAATAACATAGTCCGACTTAGGAAATTCTTTTGCCGCCAGCCGCGAAATTTCCCTTGTTATGTGGTTCAAATCCGCTTCGGTCAGTTCCTTTTGCAAACCGACAGCTGCCTGGTCTATCTCTGCCCCAATAACCGCTATTTTTGTAGCAGAAAAAGCAAAGCCAGCTAAAATAAGCATTTGCAGTACAACTTTTTTCATTTCCACAGCACCTCCGGCCAATCGTTTCCCTCTGTGCCAAGCAAAAGCAGAGGCTTCAAATTCCTGTCCAGCAAAAGAGTAAGCGGGATTTTCGATGGCAAGCCGAATTTTGCCGTCAGCTGCTGATTGACGTCCATTACCAAATCCCACTCAGGGCTTGAATATTTCTCTACCCATTTATGAACCATTTTCACATCTTTTTCGCCAACATTCACCAAAACAACCAGAATATTGTTCTTCTCCAGCAAATCCTTATTGTTCCTAAGCATAAGCATCCCTTCGCGGCACGGCACACACCATGTTGCAAAATAAACAAGGGCTACACGCTTGGTATTTGGCTTTACCAAATCACTCAAATTAGCAAGGTAAAACCATTCCTTAGCGTATCTATCCTTTGCCTTGAAGTACGGCACCGTTTCCTTTTTCAGTTTAGGCGGCAAATCCAAGCGAACAGACGGCTGGGCAAAGAGCGGAAAAATTGCAAGCATAATGATGATGATATTTTTCATTTTTCCATCCAAGGTTTAAGTTTTTCTACCCAATCATTAAATTCCAAAAAATCTGCATTGGCAAGCTTTGCCCTTGTCTGCTGCCGCGCTGCATTTTCGCTGGAGGCGAAAGCTTTAATTATGCCGCTCAGAACAAAGTTTTTATTGGTGCGGCAATCGGTGCCCTTAAAGCTGATATTTATTATGCATGTGTATGTGAGCTTTCTTTGGCAGCCCTGCTCTTTTGCCTCCACAAGCATTTCCAAGCCTCCCGTGCATTTGCCGTCTTTAAAGGATATTTTGCCCCTGCCTGCAAAGGCTTTCGCAAATTCCCTGCTGAGTTCGCTTGTTTCTCTGTCGAATTTTAAAAATATGCCGTTTCCGGCTTTGCCGCATTCCTTCTTTATTTTCTCGTAATAGCTGTCATATCTTCTTTGCATGGCTTTGTCCATTTGCCCTAAATTTTCCAAAATCCCTTCCAAGCCCTTTATTCTGCTGTGATATAAGTCGTTTATATTTCTGCAGGCATCTTCATTTATTTTTTGCGTGAAAGTTTCCAGCTCGCTTGCTATTTGCCTCAAAGTTTTGAGATAAGGCTTTGCGGCATCCGATTTGCATATATAGCGTTCAGATACAATGTTTCCATGCTCGTCTTTGTAGGGGGCTTTGAGCGGCTTTACCGCTTCCCTGTTTTCAAGAAAACTCTTCCCTATCGCCGTTTCCGAAAAATTGGCGCTGTCTGTTAGAACGCGATTTACCTCCGCCTGCGAAAAAAAATCTCTTGATTCCACAGACAAGCTGGAATTTATGGAATTTGCGATTTGTATATCTGCCGCATTGTCTGCTTCGGTGTTGCTTTTGCCTATGCCTTTGCCTATTATGGCTTCACCAGCCGGGCAATGCGTGGCAAAAGCCGCAATGGAAGCGGTTAGAGAAAACGCCAGGAAAAGCTTTTTGCCCATATCTATCTCTTTTTCATAGACTCTTTTACTTTATCTGCCAAATGTCTTTTTGTTTCATCGAGAATTTGCCGGCTTATGGATTTGCCCTGCGCTGCTTCCTCAAGGGCTTTCTCAAAGAGAGCCGCATTGAGAACCCTTACCTGCTTGATTACATACACTTTTTTGCCGCCTGCTTCTTCAACATGCGTGTAAGTAAGGTATATCTGCGAGCCGGATACCTCTTTTTTCACAACGGAGTTCATCGTTTCGGTGAAAGTATTTTCGTCTGTGAGAACGCCATCTGTCTCGGTTTGCTTTAAAATATCTTCCGAGCTGCCTTCAACGAACGTGCTCATTGATTTTGCCATTTCCTGTATTGACCTTGTGTTTGCTATTTTCAAGGCATTGCCCTGCGTTGTTCCCCTGCCCTCGGCTATTGCGCATGG
>LIUI01000115.1:0-284 GCA_001462235.1 Fibrobacteria bacterium GUT307 | reverse complement strand
TATGATTTCCTCTTGCGTTGGCGGAGCGCTAGGAGCCGGAGCGGCTGTTGGGGCAGGGGCAGGCGAAGGTGCGGGTTTGGATGCGGATTGCTGGAGGCTTGCGCTTTGGACGCCTCCAATAATCCCGCTCGCAATTCCTTTTACAATGTCTAGCCAGCCAGCGTTGGCGTATGACGGAAGCATAATCATTGAGCAAATGATTGCAGCGAGAAGAGGCATTTTTTTTGCCATGGGGAACTCCTTTGTTTGAGGGTTGGTGAAAATTTCTAAATAAGCTGGGGGTG
>LIUI01000114.1:7793-8319 GCA_001462235.1 Fibrobacteria bacterium GUT307 | reverse complement strand
AGCAGACAAATACAGCGCAGACCTAATACGCTTTCGCAAATACTTGGGGCACGAATATATGTCCGATATTTTGCCCATAACCTCTATGTATGTTCTTGGCTTTAACCTTCCGGGCTTGGAAACCGCCTGCCTTCGCATAGGCCGCGATTACTATGACCTTATAGAGGAAAGAGAGATAGCTGCCTCTGTTCATTTTGTAGAGAGCCTCACCCACGAGTGCTACATAGTCCAGACGCCTCGCATAACAGGCAGATTGAAAACGCCTTTGGACAGATTGCTTTCCGTTTTTGAGCAGAGGAATTTCATGGACAAGACGGAGGCAGAAAAGCGCTATGATTACCCTATAAGCGATGAAGGGGTCAAGGAGATGACAGAGATACTTCATTACATTAGCACCAACCCAGACGCCCGCAAGGCCTTGGATGATGAGCGCTATTACCGCGAGTATTTGCAAGAAACCTTCGGTGATTTGTATGCCGAGATAGATGCCAAAACCCAGAAGATACTTGCCAAGGAAAATGAGATA
>LIUI01000114.1:0-7591 GCA_001462235.1 Fibrobacteria bacterium GUT307 | reverse complement strand
TGCCAAGGAAAATGAGATAGTTGCAAATAAAGCCGAGATAGCCGCCAATAAAGCCGAGATAGCCGCTAAAGATGCTGAACTTGCTGAGTTGAAGAGGAAACTGGAAAAGTATGAAATGTAAATATGTAACTTTCCACGGACAACAATAAATTTTTCTACATTACTCTTCCCACGTTGTGGATAAAAGCGAAAGTGGCGGAACTGGCAGACGCACTAGACTTAGGATCTAGCACCGCAAGGTATGGGAGTTCAACTCTCCCCTTTCGCATAGCATTTTTTACCTGGAGAAAACCTTGGCTGTAAACTACCAAACCAACATAAGCGAAACTGACGAATATCATCGCTCAGTTGAATTTACCGTTTCTTTTAGCGAAATGGATAAGCTTTTTGAAAAAAGCATAAGCGAATTCCGCAAACAGGTGTCTATAAAGGGTTTTAAGCCCGGACAAATTCCAAAACAGCTCTTTGTGTCTCGCTTTGGCGATGAAGTGTACCGCGAAACTGTGGACAGGGTTGTGCAAAACGACTTGAAAACCGAGTTTGAAAGAATAGTTGAAACTTGGAAAACAGACGAAAAGCTGGAGATAGCGGCTCCTGCCGAATTTGGGCAGCTTCATTTTGAGCGCGGGCAAGACCTTGTTTACAAACTTACCATTGCGCTTAACAAACCTATTACCGTGCAGGGCTACAAAGAGCTTGGGGTTAAGGTTCCGGCTACTGTTATTTCCGAAGAAGAAATAAACGATGTAATTAAGGAAGTGCGCAAAAGATTTGCAAAAGAAATTTTGGTGGAACGCCCTTCTAAAATAGGCGACTTTGTGGAAGGCAAGTACTTAAAACAGGTCATTGACGGCAAAGAAAAAGCTCTGCCGGAAAATCCTTCTTTTGCATTTGAAATAAGCGAAGATATAAATCTTGAAGAATTGAAAAATGCCCTGATAGGCGTTAAGGCAGGCGAGGAAAAAGAATTTACGGTTCATTACCCGGAAGACCACCCAAACGCGGAATTCAAAGGCAAAACAGCGAATTACAAAGTTGCCATAATTGCCGTTTATGAGCTTGAACTACCAGCTCTAAACGAAGAATTCTACTCCAGAATAGGTGCGGAAAACGAAGCCGAATTCAAGTCACATATCACAGACGATATTCTAAAAGACAAGCAACAGCAGGCCAAGCAAATTGCACTTAAAGAGATTTTTGACAAACTTATTGAACAAAATCCTTTCCCTGTTTTGGAAGAACAAATCAAGTACACCGCAGAGAGAAGTTTGCGGCACCACCATAGCCATTACGGCCATGACCACGATGATGACGAAGAGGAAATTTCAATTCCCAAAGAGCAGTTGGATGCTATGCGTCCCGAAGTTAGCCGCATTATTCAAGAAGACCGCATTTTGCGTGCCATAATTGAGCAGGAATCATTAAAGCCAACGCAAGGCCAAGTGGATGCCAGAATTCAGGAAATTGCAAATTCGGCAAAAATGGATTTTGCCTCTGTTAAAGACACCATGCGTAAAAACGGGCAAATAAATAAACTTCGTGAAACTTTAAAACTGGAACTTGCGCAAAATCTCCTGATAGGAGAAACCTTGCCGGAAAAAATTCAGGAGACTGCATGATTATACCCAGCATTTTTGAAGACACAGGCAGAGGCGAACGAGCTTTTGATATTTATTCCCGCCTATTAAAAGAACGCATAATCTTTTTAGGCGCACCGATAAACGATGAAGTTGCGAATGTGATAATGGCACAGTTGATTTATCTGGAATATGAAAACCCGCAGAAGGATGTGACAATTTATATCAACAGCCCTGGCGGTTATATTTCAAGCGGGCTTGCCATTTACGATACAATTCAGCACATTCGTTCGGACGTTGTGACGATTTGCATTGGTGAGGCATCTTCAATGGCTGCTATTGTATTGGCAGCAGGCACCAAAGGCAAGCGATTTGCGTTGCCTCATTCCCGTATAATGCTGCACCAGCCACAAGGCTATGCAAAAGGGCAAAGCTCCGATATTCAAATTCATGCAAGGGAAGTAATAAATACTCGCGATAAACTGAACGATATAGTAGCCAAGCACACTGGGAAAAGCACCGAAGAAATAAAACAGAAAACCGACCGTGATTTTTACCTAACTCCGCAAGAAGCTTTGGAGTTTGGCATTATAGACGAGGTATTTAAGCCAAGAGAGAAAAAGTGAAAAAGAATTTGGCATTTTGCAATTTTTGCGGAAAAACCATAGACGAAGTGGAACGCCTTATAACAGGCACCGAAAACATAGCTATATGCAATAGGTGCATTGTGGTGTGCCATAACATGATTGTATCTGAAAAGGCCAAAAAGCCGGTTGAACAATTTGCTCAAACCGAATTGCCGGAGGTGAATTTGCCGCCGCCCTCGGAACTCAAAAATCATTTGGATAATTATGTTATAGGCCAAGAGTCCGCTAAAATAGCCATTAGCGTGGCTGTGTATAACCACTATAAAAGGCTTAATCTGGGCAGGAACCCAAAATTTTTGGATAATAAAGTTGAAATAGATAAGTCTAATGTTCTCTTTGTTGGGCCTACAGGTTCCGGTAAAACGCTTTTGGCACAAACCCTTGCTCGTTTTTTGCAGGTTCCATTTACCATAGCAGATGCCACTGTTTTAACCGAGGCAGGCTATGTTGGCGAAGATGTGGATAGCATTCTTGTAAGGCTTTTTCAAGCAGCGGAGTACAATGTTCAAGCAGCGGAAAGGGGCATTGTTTTTGTGGATGAAATAGATAAAATTGCCCGCAAATCTGCAAATCCTTCAATTACCAGAGATGTATCCGGCGAGGGTGTTCAGCAGGGTTTGCTAAAAATTTTGGAAGGAACTATTGCCGCAATTCCTCCCAAAGGCGGGCGCAAGCATCCGGAACAAAATATGGTTCATATAAATACACGCAATATTTTATTTATATGCGGCGGTGCTTTTGAAACCTTGGATAAAGTTATTTCAAAGCGTATAAATTCCGGCGGTGGAATGGGTTTTGGCGCAGAAGTCATGTCAAAGGACGAAGGCAAAATCGGTGAGATACTTAGCAAGTGCGAACCTGAGGATTTGATAAAATACGGTTTGCTCCCGGAACTGGTTGGCCGTTTGCCTGTAATAGTGAGTTTAGACGAACTTGACGAAGAGGCGCTTTTGAACATTTTGATAAAGCCGCAGAATTCCCTTATAAAGCAATATACTAAGCTGTTTGCAATGGACGATATAGAACTATCCTTTGCAGATGATGCCTTAGAAGCCATAGTTAAAAAAACCGTTGAGCAAAAAACAGGGGCACGTGGCCTGCGTACGGTGATGGAGAAAATTTTAATGCCTTATATGTTTGAGGTTGCAAAATACAAGCAAGTTGCTTTAAAAATAGATTTAGATATTGTTCAAAATGTTTTGGCAAAAAACGAGAAATGAGGTGAGGTTTGACAAAAGAAAAACCGGAAAATTCGATAAACAAGGAAGACGCGCAATTCCCGCAGCCGGAATTTGACAACGTTTTCCCTGTTGTTCCTTTGCAAAAATTCGTTATGTTCCCCAGAATGGGAACAAGGATTTCTTTTGATAGGCAAATAACGTTGAATGCCCTGAGGCACATAGAAAAATCTAAAGGTTTTGTGATATGTCTTTTGCAAAAAAATCCCGATGCAGAGATGCCTAAAGAAGATGAGTTGTGCTCGGTTGGTATTTTAGCATACGTAAAAGGAATTTCCGGAACTCCCAATAACTTGCTTTTGGTAAATCTGTTTGGTGTTTTGCCGGTTGATGTAACCCAACTGTCTTTGCATGAAAAGGAAGCAGACAAACATTACAATGCCACTGTAAAGCCCCGATTTTTGGATTTCAAAGACAAGAAATTTGCAAAAACCCTTGCAGAAAATTTGCTGGTTTCAATGGAACAATATGCAAAGACACAGCACAATTTGCCGGATAATCTAAGAGATATTTTAAGGGGTATGCCACCCGAAGAACGCTGCCTGATTGCCCACAGTTTTTTGCGGCTCCCGGATGATGAGCATCAGAATATTTTGGAAAGTTCTTCCCTTGAAGAGATGTATTCAAAAATTGATTTGGCAATAAATACCGCAATAGACGTTCACAAGGTAATATCTTTGAATAGGCAGCAGGTAGAGATAAAAATGCAACGCTCCCAAAGGGAATACATGCTTCAAGAGCAAATTTCCCAACTGCAAAAAGAATTAGACGAGATAAACGCAAATGACCAAGATAGCGAAAATTTTTCAAAAAAAGCAAAGGAGCAAAAATTCCCGTTGGTAATCAAAGAAAAATTTGATGAAGAAATGGCGCGCCTAAAACTGCTAAACCCCATGAACCCCGAATATACCGTGGTTCGCAACTATATAGATTGGTTGCTTGCCCTGCCCTTTGGCATTTATACGGAAGATGTTTTGGATATAGAAAGAGCAACCGATAGCTTGAACTCGAAGCATTTTGGTTTGGAAAAAGTAAAAGAGAGAATTTTGGAACACATAGCCGTTTTGCAAATGGCAGAGAGATTGAAAAACAAGGATGTTAAAAGCCCTATTTTATGTTTGGTAGGCCCCCCGGGCGTAGGCAAAACAACTCTTGCAATGTCCATAGCCAACGCTATGAACAGGAACCTTGCCCGCATATCGCTTGGCGGAGTTCACGACGACGCAGAAATTCGTGGCCACCGCCGCACCTATATTGGCTCAATGCCGGGGCGCATAATACAGGCGCTCCGCAAAGCCAAAAGCATGAACCCCTTGATTTTGCTAGACGAAATAGATAAAATGTCCAGCGATTTTAGAGGAGACCCGGCAAGTGCAATTTTAGAGGTATTAGACCCGGAAATAAATACCGAATTCAACGATCATTTTATGGAAGTAGGCATAGACCTTTCAAGGGTATTTTTTGTGGCAACCGCCAATACCCCAGATGGAATTCCGCCTGCCCTTTACGACCGCATGGAAATTGTCCGCATACCCGGCTACCTGCACTTTGAAAAAGAGCATATTGCCCGTGATTTTTTAATTCCAAAAATCTTAAAGCAAAACTCGCTTGTGGCAAAGCAATTCAAGGTTTCTGATTCTGCGATAAACGGGATTTTGCGTGAATATACTAGGGAAGCCGGTGTAAGGGAATTGGAAAGAAAGCTGGAAACCATGGCCCGCAAGCGGGCAATGGAACTTGTTTCAAACAAAAAATTTGCTCCGCAAATTGTCCAAAAGCAACTCTCAACCTATCTAGGCGTGCCGGACTTTGCCGGCCCCCGCCTTGTTGACGAAAAGCGCGCTGGCGTAACCACCGGCCTTGCTTGGACTCCCGTTGGCGGAGATGTTCTGCATATAGAATGCATACTTTTGCCCGGCAAAGGGAAATTGCAGCTAACGGGGCATCTTGGCGATGTGATGAAGGAATCCGCTCAAATAGCCCTTTCTTTGGTAAGGGAACGGGCAAAAAAACACAGAATTCCGGAGGATAAATTCCGCAAAAGCGATATTCACTTGCATTTTCCGGAGGGTGCAACCCCAAAAGACGGTCCCTCTGCGGGCATAGCCATTACAATAGCCATGCTTTCTGCATTCACGGGCAAAGTAATTTCTCCTTTTGTAGCATTCACGGGCGAAGTGAGCCTTGTAGGCCGTTTGATAGCAATCGGTGGCTTAAAGGAAAAATCCCTTGCAGCTCTGGATTCCGGCGTAAAAAAGCTGATTTTGCCCAAAGACAACCAGAAAAATGTGGAAGATTTGCCGGATTTGGTTAAAAACGGGCTGGAAATCAAGATGTTTACGCATATAGACGAGGTGGTAGGGGAGTTGTTTTAAGGGAATGGCACGATTTTTGCTCTCTTAACCTTGTGCATACCAAATTTTTGTTCATTTTGCTTTTCGCTTCTGCGGCTTTTTCCGCTCAAATCACCGTTACCTTAAAGGCTAGGGCATCTGTTGAGCCAGGCGTTGTTCGCTTGGGGCATATTGCAGAGGTTAAAGGAGAGCCGGATTTAGCAAAAAGAATTTCCGATTTGGAGGTTGGAAAGCTTGCTGAGCCGGGGCGAAAAACAAGGATTACGGAGAAAGTTATAAAGGGCTTTTTTATCAAATCTATTGCCGGCAATCACGATGTTGTTTTTAATGGCATAAAATATTGCGAAGTAACTGCTCGTTCTGGGTTGCTGCCTGCGGATTCTTTGAAAAGCCTTTTATTAAAGGAAGTTCGTTTGCGTATGCCTGCAAACTTGCAAGAGGGCAAGGACTGGAACTTTGAGGCGCCAAAGGCGCCGAATAATCTAGTAACGCCGGAGCACGGCGGTAAATTTTTGATAACTCTTTCTCCGCAATTCTCAGGAATTGGGCAAGAGATGGCAAGCATTCAAATTTCTGACGGCAATAAAATAATTTCAAAACACAGTATTCCCTTTATAGTGCATCGTTTTGAATATGCGGCAGAAGTCAGAAATAGCATTCGCAAAGGCGAAATGATCGGCGAACGCGATATTGAAATGGTATGGCAAGAAACAACTTTTCAAAAAAGAAAAATCATAAAGAAAGCAGACGAGGCTATTGGCAGAACAGCACTTCGCACATTGAAAGCGGGTGAACTTTTGGTGGACAACGCTTTAACAACTCCTTACGCGGTTAAAGAAGGAGATGTAGTTAGGATTTTTGCGAAATTTGGCGAAGCGGTTGTTCAAATAAACGCAGTAGCTCAAAAAAATGCATTCAAAGGGCAAACAATTTCGCTAAAAAATATGGATACCGGCAAAAATATATCTGCCACGGTATCCGGTTTGGGCGAAGCATGGGTTAATTAGCAAATAACAACAAAAATAATGACAAAAAAATTACTTGCCCTTGACAAAGTCTTAAAATATTTCTATATTTGGGAGCAATGGCTTCAAGTAAATACATTTTGCTTCTTCTATTTTCCTGCATATCAGCAACAGCCACCCCCCCTTGTTTACCTAATCTCCGCAGACACGGTCATGATTTCCGACAACGCCAAAACTCTGGGCGGAGACATATACGGCAATTCTCTAGAAATAGGAGCAGATTCAGAGATTTACGGCAATGTAGCAGCAAATGCAAAATGCTTTCTGCGTGAAAGAGCAAGCATAAGCGGAGTTCTGAGTTTTCCCGCTTCCTGCCCCAAGCAAAACGGCATTTCAATTGGCAAAGAGGTCAGCGAGAGAACCGAATATGCCCATTCAGCGATAGAGAATTTTTCCGCAGGCAGCCAGAATAAATCTATAGCTATAGGCACGGATGAGCAATTATTGCCCGGCGCTTACGGCAACCTTCGCATAGACGCCCGCTCCGCGGTTCGCCTCAGAAGCGGCTCATACGTGTTCTCCAATATCCACACCGAGCCGGATGTCAAATGGTTCTTTGACTTAACCGAAGGTCCTGTGAAAATTTATGTCCTTTACGGTTAAAGTTGACGGCAAGGACAGCCGCAATGTGAATTTGGAAAAGACCTCGCAAACCGTTTCCGTTAAAATAACCCGCCCTTTTGTATCTGATTTTCCATCGGAGGCATTTTCAAGCACATACAATTTTTCCTGACTTCGCCAAAAAGGCAC
>LIUI01000113.1:4483-4548 GCA_001462235.1 Fibrobacteria bacterium GUT307 | reverse complement strand
GCAAGGAGGATAGAATACATAGACCCCGTTAGCGGGAAGAAATTCGTGTTCCTGACGAACAACTT
>LIUI01000113.1:0-4472 GCA_001462235.1 Fibrobacteria bacterium GUT307 | reverse complement strand
CCATAACGATAGCCCGCATATACAGGCGAGAGAAGAACAATAAAAGCGATAATAAAATAGGAGTCAGATCAATCCCACCCCATAAACCGGAACAATCTTAACTCCCGGCAACTCACCAAAATTTTCCAGCGAAGCACGAATTCCAAAACGGGAATGCTTTTCTTCCAAAAATAAACGCATACTTTGCATAGCTCCTTTCGTGTTGCTTTTAACCTCTATGGGAACTATGTTTTGCCCAAGCTGCACAACAAAATCAACTTCGGCGTTGCTGTTTTTGCTTTCACGATGCCAATAATACAAGTTTTTCTGCTCATAACATGAACCGGATTTTAACAACTCCAAACCTACAAATAATTCCGCAATGTTCCCCTTGTTTATCAAAGAAAAATCATCGCTAATCAATAAATCAGATAAAGGCAAACCTAATAATCTCTGAAAAACACCGGTATCAAGCAAAAGCATTTTTTGCCTTTTAACATCTATCTCCGCTCCTAACGGCAAACCATTCGCCGAAGAATGAGTTACAGGAATAACCAAACCGGACATCTTCAAAAGCTCTAAACCCTCTTTCAGTTGCCTGTGAGTGTAATCATTGGAAACATTAGAATAAACAAATTTCTTTCCCATTTGCGCTACAACGGAATCAAATACCGCAGAAATTTGCAAAGGCGGAACCTTTTCTTTGTACTTCACAAAATTCGAACGGAGCGAAATCACCAAATCGTCCAAAACACGCTGGCATTCCAGCAAATCATTCCTATTTACATAAGCAGAAACAACTTCCGGCATACCGCCCAGTATAAGAAATTTTCTCAAATGTTCAATAGCTTTTTTATGAACAGGCTCAGAAAGGGGATTTTTATAACTCGCTTTTTGAATTGCTTCCGAAAGCAAATTGTGTTTGCCGGCATTCAAAAATTCAAAAAAATTCATCGGATACATAAACATGGAGCGCACCCGCCCAACCCCAAAAGACGGCAATTCCTGCAAGGCGAATTCCATAAGAGAACCGGCAGCTGCAACGTGTAAATCCTTGTATTTTTCGTAAAAAAAACGAAGCGAAGAAATCGCAGGCAAAGAGTTTTGAATTTCATCCAGAAACAACAAGGTTTTTCCCGGAATTATAGGAGTGTCGTATATAGCAGCGAGTTCTTGGCATAATGTCTTGGGGGACAAATCATCTTTCGCAAACAAATCCCTAGCTTGCTTATCAAGCTCAAAATTCACTTCCAAAAAATACTCAAACCGCCGAGCCAAATGCCTGATAGCCCAGGACTTCCCAACCTGCCTGGCTCCTCTGAGCAATAAAGGCTTGCGATTGCTTTCCCGTGTCCAGGAGAGCAAATCGCCGTCTATTTTTCTATTTATGTAGCTATCTGCCATTTTTCCAAACCTAAAACCAAGAGTTTTTGTAAAAAATCCAAGGCAAGGGGTAAAAAATTTGGGAATTATATACAATGTTCAGCAACCCCAGCACCCAATTCATAGATTTGTCATTAAATTGTATAGTTAGGAAGCAGTTTTTTTGAGCTATTTTCATAATATGGATTTATATTTAAGGACATAAATGTAAATGAGGAGGTTCTTATGAACAAACTTGTAGGTGTTGCTATCGCCGTTTTCGGTTCAGCTATAACATTAATTGGTTGTGCTACCCCAAAACAAGCTGCACGTCCGGCTATATCTCAAACTGCTGTGACGGTTCAAAGGCATGACCCCAAAACAGATGAAGGGGGAACAATTAACATTTATATTGATGATAAAAAAGTTATAGGGGATTTAGAAGATATGCAAACAGGCACTACTGTTGTTAATAACGGAGTTCATGTTATAAACGCAAAGTGTTCGAAGGGAGAAAGCGCTATGTTGAATTTTACGGCAAATTCCCAAACAGTTGCATTTTTGACAGCTTATAAAAGTGGTGGGTTCTTTTCCAAAGCCGAATGCCGCCTAGAAAGGATGAACGTGGATGATGATACTGGCTATATGACTAACCAGAAACAACAGCAACATTATAACGACCAAACAAAATTTAAGAAGCAGTCCGATTACGATCCTTATGCGGAGATAGAAAAACTCGCTGACCTAAAACAAAAGGGAATTATTACGGAAGAAGAATTCCAATTTAAGAAGAAGGAAATTTTAGGCCGTTAAAAGGAAAATTCAATAAATAAGTTGTCTAATCACTCATACCTATCTCCAGACTTAGGGTCAAAAGCATCCCTAATACCCTCACCTATAAACGCAGCTAACATAAGGGTTATAAAAAGCGCTACTATTGTAAAAATAGCAATCCATGGCGCATAAAGATTTGTTAAACCCTGAGAAAGCAAATCACCCCAAGAAGGCGTAGGTGGCTGCAAGCCAAAACCCAAGAAATCAAGAGAAGTAAGCCCGGAAATACCGCCTATCAAAGAAAATGGAAAAAGCGTGATTACAGGAGTCAAGGCATTTGGCAAAATTTCCTTAAAGAAAATCCTTTTATGGCTAAGGCCAAGCACCACAGCCGCCTTCACAAACTGCATATTTTTGAGCTTGAAAAATTCTGCCCTCATATAATAGCTAAGGCCAATCCAACTGAACGCCGCCATAATCACAGCCAAAAGCCAAAAACCCTGCCCGTAAATACTGCCGAGCAAAATAACCACGTATAAAAAAGGAAGAGCAGCCCAAATTTCAATTAACCTTTGAAAAATAATATCCGTTTTACCGCCAAAATACCCTTGAACCCCACCGATTACAATGCCAAAAAAAGTTCCTATCAAAGAAAGCAAAATGCTAAAACTCATGCAAATTCTAAACCCGTGAATCAACCTAGACAAAACATCTCTTCCGTGGGAATCTGTCCCCAACCAATGCTCGGCAGAAGGCGGGTATGGAGGCGAACCGCTTGCGGTTAGCTGAGATTTTACCGGATTCCATGGAATAGGCGGGAACACGGCAAAAATATCAATGGAATTTTGCTTTGCATAGTCAACCAGTTCTTTGTAATCAGGCTCGGTTGCGTAGTTGCCGTAAAATTCGTTCTGCGGATAATGAAAAAGCGTGGGGCTGTAAAATTTGCCGTTATATTTCAAAAATAGAGGTTTATCATTCACCAGCCAGGGGCTTGTAAGCGAAAGCAGGTATGCGGCAATCAAAATCAAAAAAGAAAACCAAGCCAGCTTGTTTTGCCTAAATTTAGCGAACCTTTGTTTGGTAAGTTCCGTCACGGAATAGTAAATCTAGAAATTTCTATATTCCCTCGGATAACACAAACTGAGGATTTATGTCCATCTTCCCGCAAGGAGCAGAGTTGCTCCACGTTCTGGAAAAAGAGTCCAAATTACCCGGACCTGCTGCCAATTTGAGCCTATTAAAACAATTTATCAAAGAAGCTACGGCAGAGCAAGCAGCTTTATGCCTAAGCGTATTTGATAAAAAACCGGAGCCGAATTCACCGGCTACATTCATTGCCATGTGCGGAGTAGCCGCCTCTGCAAACCCTGAGGTTTTTAGAAAAGCTGCCAACAGCGATAACTGGCGAATAAGAGAGTCTGCTGTTCTGGGTTTGCAAAACCTAGGCTTAAAAGATGTGGACCTGCTCTATTCCATTTTTGACTCTTGGGAAAATGCCAACCTGTTGGAAAAGAGATGCATAGCGGCAACGCTTTGCGAACCGGCTCTTATTAAAACAGAAAAAATGGCCGAGAAAATCCTAGGCGTTTTGAATGAGTACATGGAAATCATAGAGTTGGAAAAAAATGTAAAGAGCGATGAGTACAAAGTATTCAAAAAATCTCTGGGCTACTGCATAAGCGTAGCCGTTGCTACAAGCCCGGAAAAGGGAAAGGATTTTTTTGAAGAATGGATGCGTTCCCCAAGCTCGGAAATTCGCTGGGTTCTGAGCGAGAACCTAAAACACGACCGCCTTCGCAAAATGGACTCCGAATGGGTTGACGCCCAGATAGAAGCCCTTAGCGATGTGGAATGATTTCTATATTCCTCAGCAAGCGCCTGTAGCTCAGCTGGATAGAGTGTTGGCCTCCGAAGCCGAAGGTCGCGCGTTCGAATCGCGCCAGACGCATTAAATTATAAACATCCCGTCTCCATAACTAAAGAGTTTCATCAAGTTTTCAACTGCAAACTTATAAGCATTTAATGTGTTTTCCCTGCCGTAAAATGCAGCTACCAATAAAATCAGGGACGATTTTGGCCAATGGAAATTTGTGAGCAAAGCGTCTGTTGCCTTGAATTTAATTCCGGGATAAATGAAAATATCTGTTAGGCCTTTGCCTGCCTTTACAAAGCCATCTTCGTTTGCAACGCTTTCTATAACCCTTGTGCTTGTTGTACCTATGCAGATTATTCTGCCGCCGTTTTTTTTGCAATCATTTATGGTGTTTGCGGCATATTCGGTAATCTCGTATTCTTCGCTGTGCATTTTATGCTTGCGAAAATCTGCAGTCTCTTTTATGTTTTCAAAAGTGCCG
>LIUI01000112.1 GCA_001462235.1 Fibrobacteria bacterium GUT307 | reverse complement strand
AAATCAATTTAGGTTATATGGAAATGATAACAATAAGGAAGCTACTGGAGTTAGTATTCTTTTCGAGTCTTCATTTTTTAATAAAGAACGAGGTAATTCGCTTTATCGCTGTGTTTATATAGATCCAGACAATGAGAAAAAAAAATCTATATCTTTTGATGAAGATGAAGAAATAGAAGATAACGATGATGATGAAATAGAAAAAAAAGAAAAAATGGCTAAATATAAAAAAGATGTGAAAAAATCATTTAGAGAGCTAAAAGAAAAAATAGACAGATTATTAAAAATAGAATCAGAAACTAACAAACATGAACTTGCAAAAGATTTGCTTATAAATATTCGTTATCTTGTTAAAAATTATGCATTTAAAGAGGAAAGGGAAAGCCGCATTATTAAAATAAAAAACAAAAAAGACAAATCAATAAAAATATATGAAGAACGCTTTTATGTAGAAATCGTTAAAACCAAAGAAGATATTAGTGAAATTTGCTTTGCCCCATGTGCAGAAGGAATGGAAGTTTTTGAAATAGAATCAGGCATAAAATGCACCCGCTCACGCCACCCATATAAATCCACGAGGTAACCTCTATGCGTACCCTAATCCTCCTCCTCGCCATGTTTGCGGCAACACACGCCGCAAACACCCTAGCCGTCTTGGAAATAATCCCAAAAGCGGAAATCGAAGACATAAGCATAACCGAAATGCGGCACCTAACAGACGAACTCCGCAAACAAGCCGTCCTAGCACTCCCAAACAAAGGCTACTCAATCCTAACGCGAGACAACATGATCGCCCTAATGCCGCCAGACGAAGCAGAGGCAGAATGCCTCGCAGAAAGCTGTGCTGTGGAAATAGGCAGGGCAATAGGAGCAGAATACATAAGCCAGGGGAGCCTCGGTAAATTTGGCAACGAACTCAGCGTATCAATAGAACTCTATGAAACAATGAGCGGTAAACTTCTTGGCAGCATAGTGATGGAAAGCGGCGATATAAAAGGCCTGCTCACAGCCATAAGAGAACAAGCCCCAGCCCTATTCGCAAGAATAGAAACCAGCAAAACCATAAAAATAGAAGACCCAAAAGTAGTAGAGTCGGATAATTATCCGGCTCTACTACTAAAACAAGACGCCCCAAAAAAGAGCTCCACCCCAACATGGATAGCCATCAGCTTGGATGTCTTAGGTGCAGCCGCACTTGGCTTTGGAATATACCAGCATGTTCAAAAAGACAAATTTTATAAGGACTACAAAGAAATGCCCGCAGGCAAGTACAAAAAAGAATACGATGCCGCATTAAAGAAGGTCAACGATGCACAAGACCTCCGAGATATAGGCTTTATAAGCGGCGGTGTATTGCTGGGTGCGGGGATTGTGGTGCATATTTGGGTTTGGTAATAAATTTCTACTTTCCTTCCATGTTGTTATTCCTAAGTGGTTCTCCGGTTACAGGCAAAAATGCAGAATTCCTCCACATAGCAGAAATTTCCCAAGATTTAACGCCGGAAGAACTGAAAAAACTGGAAACCCTCCTCAACTCTCAACTCGGAGCTCTCAACTCTCAACTCATAGCAGTAGCTCCCCGAGTTGGCACCATAAGCCCTTGGAGTTCAAAAGCAACCGAGATACTCCATATTTGCGGGCTATCTGCTGTGATTCGCATAGAAAGAGCAGTGCTTTGGGCATCTCCCAAAGAAGTATGCTTTGACAGGATGACACAGCAAATTTTCCACTCAAAAGAGGAACTTGCCGCTCTATTCACGCACAAAGAGCCAAAACCTTTGAACAGAATTACAGATTTGGAAAAAGCGAATTTGGAACTTGGGCTTGCCCTTTCCAAGGAAGAAATAGATTATTTAACTGAAAAATTTGCAGAGCTTGGGCGTAGCCCCAGCGATGTTGAACTAATGATGTTTGCTCAGGCGAATTCCGAGCATTGCCGCCATAAAATATTCAATGCAGAATGGGAAATCAACGGAAAAAAGCAAGATTTGTCCCTATTTCAAATGATAAAAAACACCTACAAATGTTCGCCAAATGGCATTTTGAGCGCATATAAAGACAATGCCGCTGTTATGGAAGGCTTTGAAGCGGGGCGTTTTTACGCAAACCCAGAAAATAACGAATATAGCTACCACAAAGAACCCGTGCATATTTTGATGAAGGTCGAAACCCACAACCACCCCACGGCAATAAGCCCATTCCCCGGTGCGGCAACAGGCAGCGGCGGTGAAATCCGGGACGAGGGAGCAACAGGCATAGGTTCAAAACCAAAAGCAGGGCTTTGCGGGTTTTCTGTTTCAAACTTGAAAATCCCCGGCTATGTCCAGCCTTGGGAAAAGGATTTTGGAAAGCCGTCTCGCATACAAAGCCCTTTGCAGATTATGATAGACGGCCCCCTTGGGGCGGCAGCATTTAACAATGAATTTGGGCGCCCAAATATATGCGGTTATTTCAGAACATTTGAACAAGAGGTAAACGGAGAAATTCGTGGCTACCATAAACCCATAATGCTTGCAGGCGGAATTGGTAACATAAAAGCCCGCCATATTCAAAAAGGCACCCTCAAAGAGGGCGATTTGCTCATAGTTTTGGGCGGCCCAGCCATGCTCATAGGTCTTGGCGGTGGTGCAGCCAGCTCCATGGCAACAGGAAGCGCCGGCGAGGACTTAGACTTTGCAAGCGTTCAGCGAGACAACCCCGAAATGCAACGTCGTTGCCAAGAGGTAATAGACAGATGCTGGGCATTAGAAGGCAAAAATCCCATAGCATTCATCCACGATGTAGGGGCAGGCGGTCTTTCAAACGCCCTCCCGGAATTGGTAAAAGATGCCGGCTTTGGTGGCATATTCCGCCTACGAGACATTCCAAGCATGGAAAACGGCATGAGTCCGCTGGAAATATGGTGCAACGAAGCCCAAGAGCGTTATGTCCTAGCAATTTCCGCCGAAAGCCTGCCATTATTCAAAGCCCTGTGCGAACGTGAACGTTGCCCATACGCAGTAGTAGGGGAGGCAACCACCGAACAAAATTTAATTTTAAGCGACAGGCATTTCAAAAACAAACCCATAGATATTCCCATAGAATTATTATTGGGCAATCCCCCAAAAATGAGACGCAAAGACAAACCCGTACCCATACCCGTAGGGGCAGACCTACGTGTCTGCTCTTCCCCTCCGCATAAATATCCCCATAAAAATACCGATTTCCCCGAAATTGCCCACCGCGTCCTATCCCACCCCACAGTAGCGGACAAAGGTTTTTTAATCACAATAGGCGACCGTTCCGTAACAGGCATGGTAATTCGCGAACAGATGGTTGGCCCGTGGCAGGTTCCCGTTGCAGATTGTGCCGTAACCACCTCAACATTAGATTCTACAACAGGCGAAGCCTTTTCCATAGGGGAACGCACTCCGCTTGCCTTGCTAAATTCCGCTGCCGCCGCCAGAATGGCGGTGGCAGAAGCTATTACAAACATAGCCGCCGCAAAAATAAATGGTATATCAAAAATCCGTCTCTCTGCAAACTGGATGGCAAACCCTGCGACCAAAGGCGAAGGTGCGGCTTTATATGAAGCAGTAAAGGCAGTTGGAATGGATTTTTGCCCCAAACTGGGCATTGCAATTCCCGTTGGAAAGGACTCCATGAGCATGAGTGCAAGTTGGCAAAGCGAGGGTGAGCAAAAAGTTGTAACTTCGCCTGTTTCCTTGATAGTAAGTGCTTTTGCTCCCTGCGAAGATGTATGCAAAAGTTTAACGCCGGAATTGCAAAAGATTGAAAACACAATTCTAATCCTAGCAGATTTAGGGCAGGGCAAAAACCGGATGGGCGGTTCCATAGCAAACGAGGTATTCAACCAATTTGGAGGCGAACCCCCAGACGCAAACCCCGAATTGCTAAAGCAATTCTTTAACGCAATTCAAACCCTAAACGCCCAAGATAAAATCCTAGCCTACCACGACCGCTCAGATGGTGGCTTGTTCACAACCCTAGCAGAAATGGCTTTTGCAGGGCACGTTGGGATTGAATTGAGAGTTGAGAGTGAAGAGTTGAGAATTGAAAATTTAATATTGTTTCTTTTTAATGAAGAATTGGGAGCGGTTTTGCAAATCAAAGAAAGCGATTTTGAAGACGCCTGTAAATTATTCCCTTTCAAAAAAATCGGCATATTAGCAAACGATCTTAGCCTAACTCTCAACTCTCAATTCTCAACTCTCAACTTTTCACTCTCCGAACTCCGCAAAATTTGGAGCCGAACCTCTTACGAAATAGCCAAACTTCGCGATAATCCCGAATGTGCCAAACAAGAATTCGAATGGAAATGCAGCGAAAAAGACACAGGAATTGCTATAAAAGTAAAAGAAAACTCTCAACTCGGAGCTCTCAACTCTCAACTTAATAAAGAAAAACCCAAAATCGCAATCTTCCGAGAACAAGGCGTAAACGGCGAAGTGGAAATGGCAGCGGCTTTTGACAGGGCTGGTTTTAAAGCCATAGATGTTCACACTACCGATATTTTGAGCGGAAAAACGGATTTGAGCGAATTTAGCGGCTTGGTGGCTTGCGGTGGTTTTAGCTACGGAGATGTCTTGGGGGCAGGGGAAGGCTGGGCTAAGAGCATTTTGTTTAACGAGCGAGCAAGGGAAGTTTTTCAAAAATTCTTTGAAAGAAAGGATACTTTTTCGCTTGGAGTTTGCAACGGTTGCCAAATGCTCTCTAATTTGAAAAGCATTATACCGGGTGCAGCACATTGGCCTAAGTTCAAGCAAAATCTATCGTTACGCTTTGAAGCTCGTTTTGTAAGCGTTAAAATTGAGAAATCCCCCTCGGTTTTATTAAAAGGGATGGAAAATTTTGTGCTTCCCATTCCTGTTGCTCACGGCGAGGGCAGGGTGGAATTTGCAAACCCCTCTGATTTAGAAAAAAGCTTGGTTTCTGTGCGCTATGTGGATAATAACCATAAGCCTACCGAAATATACCCCCTAAATCCCAACGGCAGCCCCCAGGGAATAGCAGGCTTGAGCACCGAAGACGGCAGGGTCTTGATTTTAATGCCTCACCCTGAACGGGTATTCAGAATGTTGCAAAATACTTGGACAAAACCCGTTGATGCAGACGGATATTGGATGCAAATGTTCAGAAATGCTAAGGAATTTGTAAGTTAAGGCACTGTCCAAAAAGTGTCCAAAAAAGTGTCCAAAAAGTGTTTAAACACTTTTTTGGACAGTCAAAAACGGCGAAATTCGCTCAAAAATGCAGTTTTTTATTGGCACGCAATTTGCTTCTACTTAAGGAAACTTTAACGAGAGGTTTCTATGAGTAAAGAAAAAGAAGCAAAAGCGGCGAAAAAAAGTGACGCCTTTTTTGATGTTCTAACGTGCACCAGCGTACAGGTTTATCCTTCCAAGGAATCCGGTGGCAAAACAAAGGCATTTGCCAGGGTAGCAATAAACGACCAGCTTCAATTAACCGGTCTAAGAGTTATGGATGGAGCAAACGGATTTTTTGTTTCCTATCCTCTGGATCCGTATTACAAAAGCGAAGATTATCATTCCATTTTTTACCCCCTCAACAAAGAATTGCGAGAACACGTTGAGCAATGTGTTTTGGAAAAATATCAGGAAATGATGAATGGTCAACTATAAATGTTCCAAAGAATACAAAGCGCAGCATTGCGTGGCATAGAGGTAATTCCTGTAGAAATAGAGGTAGATAGCACTTCCGGTTTGCCGGGCTTTTCGCTTGTGGGCTTGCCGGATAACGCTGTAAGGGAAGCAAGGGAGAGGGTGGTTGCGGCTATGCGAAGCTGCGGTTTTTACGGTTGTTCCACCAGAATGACAGTAAATATGTCCCCAGCAGATTTGCGTAAGGAGGGGGCTTCCTTTGACTTAGGACTTGCTGTTGGAATGCTTACCGCAACGGAGCAAATTCATATTCCCAACCTCGAAAACTTTTTGTTTTTGGGGGAACTTTCGCTGGATGGCCGCTTGCGTCCGGTACATGGGATTTTGGCCGTTGCCGCCAATTTAGCTCGCTATTCCCCAGATACAATTCTTGTTGTTCCTTATGAAAACATGAAAGAGGCAACCTGCGTAGAAACACTTAAGGTTATAGCTTCAAAGACTTTGGATGAGTGTTTAAACGGGCTGCAGAAACCGGAACATGCTTATTGCTCCTACCGGGAATGTCAACAGGTTTCTGCAGCTCAAAATAAAATTCCGGATTTTTCCCAAGTGTATGGAATGGCCGCCGTTAAGCGTGCCCTTGAAATTTCTGCGGCTGGAGCGCACAATTTTCTTTTGGTAGGTTCCCCAGGTTCCGGCAAAACGCTTTGTGCCCGGTGCTTGCCCGGCATTTTGCCTTCAATGCGAAAGGAAGAATCCTTGGAAAGCACCATAATACATTCCTGTGCAGGGATGTTCGGTTCTTGTGGCGGACTTATGAAGAGCCGCCCGTTCAGGGCACCTCACCACACCGCTACTGTTGCATCCCTTGTGGGTGGAATGCGGCTCCGCCCCGGAGAAGCTAGCCTTGCCCACAATGGCGTTCTCTTTTTGGATGAATTGCCGGAGTTTCAGAGAGTGGCTCTGGAAAGTTTAAGGCAGCCGCTTGAGGAGGGTGTTATTCGTTTGAACAGGGCTTTGGGAAGCGTGTGTTTCCCTGCAAGTTTTGTTCTGGGCGCAGCCATGAACCCTTGCCCCTGCGGCTATGCTATGGATAAACGCAGAGATTGCCGCTGTTTGCCGGAATCCATTAAACGCTACCGGAGCAGGGTCTCTGGTCCTTTGCTAGACAGGATAGACCTTCAGGTATCGGTTCCCTCTGTTCCCATAGATGAGAGCAGGCTAAGCGTGGCGGGGGAGAGTTCAAGGGAAATTCAAAAGCGTGTTGAGGCGGCCTGCGAAATTCAAGAGAAGCGGCAAATTTTTCGCAATGGGCATTTAGACGGCAAAACCCTTAAAGAAATTCTTTTTTGGGATAGCGAGGTTGAGAATTTTGCTTTGAAAGCGGCAGAAAAATGGCGAATGAGCCACAGGGGTTATGATAGGATGCTAAAAGTAGCCCGCACCATTGCAGATTTAAGGCAGGGCAGCAGGGTAGAGCGCCCGGACCTTGCAGAGGCAATTCAATACAGGGCTTTGGAGGCCGCGTGGATGAATTAAATTTTTCTACATTCATATTCCGTTGTTTTAATGCTAAAGGCAAGGGTATTTATGGAAGGCGATGACTGTTACAACGGAAAAAGCAAGTTTATTTTTATCACCGGCGGAGTTTTGTCCGGTTTGGGGAAGGGGGTCGCGGCTGCATCAATAGGTGCGCTGCTTTCACGTTTCCGTGTAATTCCCGTGAAATGCGATGGCTATTTGAATGTTGACCCCGGCACCATGAACCCCATTGAACATGGTGAGGTTTTTGTGCTGGACGATGGCGGCGAAGTTGACATGGATTTTGGCCATTACGAGCGTTTTTTGAATATAAACGGTAAATCCGAATGGAGCCTTACCATGGGCAAGGTGTTTTCTACCCTTATAGAAAGGGAAAGGCAGGGTGTTTATGCCGGCACAACAATTCAATTTATCCCTCACGTTGCAGATGTTATCAAAGACCATCTTTTCAAGGTAGCGAGTAAGGAAAATGCAGATATTATGCTCGTTGAAATAGGCGGAACCGTAGGCGATTTGGAAAACGAGTTTTACATAGAAGCTGCCCGCCAACTCTCGCACATAGTAGGCCCGGATAACTGCATTTTTGCCCATTTAACCTATGTTCCCATTCCAAGCGGGGTTCGTGAACAAAAATCAAAACCAACGCAAATGTCTGTGCGTGATTTGAACGAAAAGGGAATTTACCCGGATATGATAATAGGCCGATGCAGCGAACCTTTAACCCCTAAAATCAAAGAAAAAATAGCCCTTTACGGAAACATCCCCAGCAAAAATGTAATATCCGGTTTGGATATGAAATCCGTTTATGAAATTCCTCTGAGTTTCCAAGAAGAGGGAATTTTGGATATAATATTCAAAAAATTGAAAATAGCAGGAGCGAGTTCCCCAAAAATGGAAGAGTGGAAACGCCTTGTTGAAATTTGCAAAAAGAATTACGAGAACCCAAGAAAAACCCTGAACATAGCTTTATGCGGAAAATACACCCAATTAGAAGATTCATACGCGAGCATTAGAGAAGCCATAAACCATGCTACCGCGCATTTAAATATCGCTTATAATTTGAAAATATTAGATACCGAATTCCCAAATAAACCGGAAAGTGAAGATATTTTGGAACACATAAAAGGCTTGCTTGCAGATGTTGATGCTGTGATAGTGCCGGGTGGCTTTGGCAGCCGTGGAATAGAGGGAAAAATTTCTGTTATACAGGTTGCAAGAGAAATGAAAATTCCTTTCCTTGGAATTTGCTATGGAATGCAGCTAGCCGTTGTAGAATATGCACGCCATAAATGCGGGATGCCCTTAGCCAATACCGCAGAAGTTGAATCAGACGGCGTAGAAGTAAAAGAACCCATAATTGTATTTTTGCCGGGTTTGGAATATGTAAAAGTTTTGGGTGGAACTCTTCGCAAAGGCGGCTATGATGTATTTTTGAAAAAAGGCTCTCTTGTAGAGAAAATTTACAGTGGAGCTTCCATAATAAGGGAAAGGTTTAGGCATCGCTACGAAGTCAATCCCATGTACATAAGTAAAATTGAAGAACACGGTTTGATATTCTCCGGCTATTCTGCCAAAGAAGACAACATAATGCAAATGATGGAAATACCCAATCACCCATTTTTTGTAGGCTGCCAGTTTCACCCGGAATTAACATCAACCTTGTTAAAACCCTCACCTCTGTTTTATCATTTGATGAAAGCGGGTGAAAAGAGATACGATGAACGCTGCTGAGAAAAAATTTTTATTCTTGGCACTGTTTCTTTTTGCGCTGGGAGGAATTTCCCGTTTGGGAGTTTTTAGCAAACTCTATCCCATGGAAAATATTTTATTGCCTATGAATTATGATGCAGCAATTGTTGATACCGTTGCAGTTGATACAACTGCCATAGATACGCTTGCAGAAGAAGATTCAAAAGACAAAAAGGCAAAAGCACCTAAAAAGAGAGCCCCTAATTTTCCCATACCGATAAACACCGCAAGCAAAGAAGACCTATGCTTTATCAAAGGCATTGGCCCTTCTCTTGCGCAAAAAATAATAGATTACCGAGAAACAAAAGGCCCTTTTAGCTCCGCCAAAGACTTAGAAAAAGTTTCTGGCATTGGAGCAAAAAAGAGAATGGCAATTGAAGAATTTGTGAAATTCGACTAATACCTATAATTATCTGCCTTATATGGCCCTTCAACGCTTACGCCTATGTAATCTGCTTGTTCCTTGGTAAGCTTGGTTAATTCTACACCGAGTTTGCCAAGATGCAAGCGGGCTACCTTTTCGTCTAGGATTTTTGGCAGGGTATAAACGGAGCCGTTTTGGTATTTTATGCCGCTTACGGTTTTTTTACCCTGAGCGTTTAGCCATAAATCAATTTGAGCTATGGTTTGATTGGTAAAACTCGCACTCATAACAAAGCTGGGGTGCCCTGTTGCGCAACCCAAATTGAGCAAGCGGCCTTCTGCCAAAATTAGAACGCTATGGCCGTCTTTGAAAATCCATTCATCGTATTGAGGCTTTATATTCCTCTTTTTAATGCCTTTGATTTTCTTTAAACCTGCCATGTCAATTTCGTTGTCAAAATGACCTATGTTCCCAACTACGGCACGGTGCTTCATTTTTTCAATATGGCTTGCCAAAATGATGTTGGTGTTGCCGGTGGTGGTTACAAATAAATCACCTATTCCAATAACGCTTTCCAAACGGCGAACTTCGTAGCCTTCCATGCTGGCTTGCAATGCGCAGATAGGGTCTATCTCGGTGATAATCACCCTTGCGCCTTGCCCGCGTAAACTTTGGGCACAGCCTTTGCCAACATCCCCATAGCCGCAAACAACTGCAATTTTACCTGCAATCATTACATCTGTAGCACGGTTAAAGCCGTCTATCAGGGAGTGGCGGCAACCGTAGAGGTTGTCGAATTTGGACTTGGTAACAGAGTCGTTTACATTTATGGCAGGAAAGGGGAGTTCTTTCTTTTTTGACATCTCGTAAAGACGGTGAACACCTGTGGTTGTTTCTTCGGATACACCTTTTATTTCTTTGCGGATTTTTGTCCAGTGCTTTGGGTCTTTGGCAAATTGTTTTTTGCAGAGTGCCAAAAATACGCCCCATTCTTCGCTATCGATTTTGGGGTTAAATGCAGGGACTTTGCCGGCATCTTCAAATTGCGCACCACGGATTACCAGCATGGTTGCATCCCCGCCATCATCTAAAATGAGGTTGGGGAGTTTGCCACCCGGAAATTCCATTGCGCGCTTTGTGCAGGCCCAGTATTCTTCTAGAGTTTCGCCTTTCCATGCAAAAACGCTAACTCCGGCAGCCGCAACTGCGGCTGCGGCGTGGTCTTGGGTGCTAAAAATATTGCAGCTTACCCATTGCACTTCTGCACCCAGTTCAACGAGCGTTTCTATAAGAACCGCTGTTTGAATGGTCATGTGTAAGCTGCCCATTATGCGAGCACCTTTTAACGGATGCTTGCCTTTATATTCTTTACGGAGAGCCATCAAGCCAGGCATTTCTGTTTCTGCCAGCTCAATTTCTTTCCTGCCCCAGCCTGCTAGGGAAATGTCTGCAACTTTATATTCTCGAGCCATATTAGTTGCCTGTTAACGCAATCAACAAAACTGTTGCCACGAAAATAACGGAAACTATGACGAATTCTATTGGGTTCTCTATGATGGCTTCTTTTGCAGGAGGAGCCTCTGGTGCCGGAGCCGGAGCTGGCGTAGGTACCGGAGCTGGTGTTGCTGCAACTGCAGTGGTGTCTGCTACGGGAGCAGGTGCTGGAGCCGGAGCCTCAGGAGCAGGTGCTGGAACAGCAACTTGAGCAGAGTCTGCGACTGGTGCAGGAGCTACCGGTGCTGCTTCTACTGCGGGAGCGGGAGCTGCCACCGGAGCTGCCACGGGCGCAGCAGGAGCTTCCGGTGCAGGAGCTACTGCTGGTGCTGTAGGTGCTGCAGGTGCTACTGTTTCTACTACGGGAGCTGGAGCTGGTGTAGCAGGGGCTGCGGGTGCTGTGGGTGCTGTGGGTGCAGGGGTTTGAGCAAAAACGCAAATAGCGGATATTGCTGCTAAAAAGGGAATGTGTTTTGTAAGCATAAACTTTCTCCAAAAAATCTCGGACTAAATATAGAAAATTTTAATTCATTCCAGCTTGTACAGCCGTTATGGCTATAGTATATACAATATCGTCCACTAGGGCACCACGGGATAGGTCGTTTACAGGTTTTGCCAGCCCTTGAAGCATGGGGCCTATGCTCACAATGTTTGCGCTTCTCTGCACAGCTTTATAGGTGGTGTTGCCCGTGTTTAAATCTGGGAATACAAATACGGTTGCACGCCCAGCAATGTGGCTATTTGGTGCTTTTGTGCGGGCTACAGATTCCATTATTGCGGCATCATATTGCATGGGGCCGTCTATTTCTATATCCGGGCGGAGTTCCTTTACTTTTTGAGTAGCTTCCTTTACCTTGTTTACATCTTCGCCTTTGCCGCTTTCTCCTGTGCTGTAACTCAGCATTGCTACTCGCGGAACAATGCCAAATTTACTTGCAGTGTCTGCGCATTGTATAGCTATCTGAGCAAGCTCGTTTGCATTGGGGTTTGGGTTTATTGCGCAGTCTCCGTAAACAAGCACTTGGGTTGGGAGGCACATAAAGAATACGGAACTTATTATAGATGTTTCTGCATGTGGTTTGATTATTGTAAGGGCAGGGCGAACTGTTTCTGCGGTGGAGTGGATTGCGCCGCTTACAAGGCCTTCCGCATCACCGGCTTTTACCATCATTGTTCCTACCCAGATGGGATCTTTAAGTCTTTTTTTGGCATCTTCTTCTGTCATGCCTTTGTGTTTACGAAGTTCTGTAAGCAGGGAAACATATTTTGGCGCAATGTTATCCGGAGCTATGATTTCAAGGCCGGATGGCAAATTCATGTATAGAGAGGCGGCTGTTTTTTCAACATCTTCTCTTTTTGCGAGCAAGATAGGGATGGCTATTTGCCTTTGCAGGGCTAGGATAGCGGCACGCACGGTTCTGGGTTCTGCACCCTCTGGCAAAACAATTCTGGCTTTGGTTTTTTGTGCTTTTTTAATCAAGAAATTGCGAAATTCCGGCGGGCTCATCCGGTGTTCTCTGTTTTTACTCAAGATATGTTCCCAGGGTTCTTCTTGGATGCCTTCCATTACGGATTCTATTCCGGGATTTTCCCCGCCGTGAACAAAAGCCAGAGCTGTAAGGTCTGAGTTTTTACAGGCGGCTCTAAGGACATCTTCGCTGTCTTCTGATACGTTGAGGAATACGCTTCCTGCCATAAATGCGTTTGCGCCTTTGTGAAAATATTTTTCAACGGAAATTTCGCTAGTTATTTCTTCTGTGGATTTTCCGTTTTTTATGCTTGCAACAAGGATAATATCGGCATCTAGGGCAGATGTAAGCATACGGTGGAGTTCTTTTTTGTAAAAAATATCCGGAGTAGAAATTCCCTCAACTATTACCGCATCGTGTTTTGCCAATACTCTTGAAAATTTATCCACCAAGAGTTCCATAATAACTTGGCTATGGCCGGATACTATGGAATTTCTGATTTCTGCAAAGGGAATGCCTTTTTCTCCAAAAGGAATGAATTTTGCCACTTGCAGGCCTCTTTTGCTCAAGATTTCCACAATTCCATCTGCAACATTCCCAAGCGGAACACCTTCCGCGGCCGGTAAAAGAATATAAGCATGCCTCATGTTTGGGAAGATAGAAAATATTTTCTACATCGCTTGCATAGACTATAGCAGTAGCGTGTGCACCCGTGATGGAATATGCCATAAACTCTCCTATGCTTGGATATAATTTTCCTTCATCTTGCTCAAAAACTGCAAGGCCTGGATTGGGGTCATTTCTTCCGGGTTTGCCGCTTTTAGTTCTTTTAGCAAAAGCTCGGTGTTTTCGCTTATGGGTGGTGGTTCAAAGAATGAGAGTTGCATTTCTTTGGGCTTGTGGGCATTATCGCTTGGGTCTATTTTTTCCTTTTCCAAACGCAGCAAAATTCGCTTTGCACGGCGAACAACATCGTCTGGGACGCCGGCCATTTCTGCTACATGAATGCCATAGCTGGAATCACAGGCACCTTCCAAGACCTTTCTGAGAAATAGAAGTTTTCCGTTGTTCTCTTTTACCGCTATTTGAAAATTCTTTGCGTGTTCCAGATTTTCTATAAGGTTTGTAAGCTCGTGGTAGTGGGTTGCAAAAATGGTTTTCGCTGCTTTTTCTGGGGTGTCGTGCAAAAATTCGGTGATTGCCCACGCTATGGAAAGGCCGTCAAAGGTGCTTGTGCCTCGCCCGATTTCGTCTAAGAGAATCAAACTTTTTGGGGTGGCATTTTGCAGAATATTCGCCGTCTCAGTCATTTCTAGCATAAAGGTTGAGAGACCCCTTGCCAATCTATCGCTTGCTCCAACTCTTGTGAAAATTTTATCCACAATGCCTATTTCTGCTAAATCTGCTGGGACATAAGAACCTATTTGAGCCAGCAGGGTGATTAGGGCGGTTTGCCGCAAATATGTGGATTTACCGGCCATATTCGGGCCGGTTATTAGCATAAAACGGGTTTCTGAATTTGAAATATCTATTTCGTTTGAGATAAATTGAATATCTGGCTGAGCAGAAAGGACTGGATGCCTGCCACCTGTAATCTTTATTCTGTCGCTTTGGTTGACTATGGGTTTTGTGAACCCGTATCTGCGTGCTGCAAGAGCAAAAGAAGAAAGGGCGTCCAGTTCTGATATGGCATTTGCTATTATTTGCAAATCTGCTCGCCATTCGTGCACCGTGTTCCGCAACTCGCAAAATACCCTGTATTCCTTTTCAAAAAGCTGGGTCTCTGCATTCAAAATAAAGGCTTCCACATCCTTCATCTCTGGCGTTATGTAACGTTCTCCGGTGGTTAAAGTTTGTTTGCGGATATACTCGCTGGGAACTTTTTTGTGTGCATGGCTGGAAGTAATTTCTATATAGTAGCCAAAAACCTTGTTATAGCCAACTTTGAGCGAGGGAATGCCAAGCCGCTCTTTTTCACGGGTTTCCAGATTTGCAATCCAATTCTTTTTTTCCCGAATTTCTTCCCTGAAATCCTCAATTTCTTGGCTTGCTCCTTGGCGAATTAAATTCCCTTCTTTGACAGTGAGGGGCAATTCGTCTTTTAATAGGGTGCAAATTTTTTGCCCCTTTCCATTTGCTAAAGAGAGTTTATCTGCAATTTCACTAAATTTTTTTTCCTTGAATTTTTGTAAACAAGTGATTATTCGCTCTGCTTGCAAAAGCGATTTTCCCAGGCTATACACATCCCTGGCATTTGCCCTCCCGCTGCCAACGCGCCCCATAGCCCGTTCCATATCAGGAATGGGTTTCATAGCCTCTGCTATATCGTCTAAAAACATGGGATTGTTAACCAGTTCTTCCACACAAGAAAGCCTGTTTGAAATATTCTCAAAAGAAACCAAAGGGTGAGAAATCCATTCTCTTAAACATCTGGCGCCCATTGCGGTTTTTGTGAAATCCATAATTGAGAGCAGGGTAGAGTTTGAGTCTTCCGGGTGGAGGGGGGCACTTAGTTCCAGATTGCGTTGGGTTGCAGGGTCTAGGGCCATATAGTCGCTCCAAGGAATGGAGTCTATTCTTATTATATGGCTAAGGCCGGATTTTTTTTGTTCCAAAAGATAAAATAGAAGGGCACCGGCCGCTCTGGTTAAAAAATCATTTTGCAAATCAACATTACCAAAATGCCCTTTCAAAACATTTTTGCAAAAATCAAATTCAAATTGCTGCTCGGGAATTTCCGTGAGCATTATCTTATTCCTGCGCACAATATTTTGAATTCCCTCAAGAGTGCCACCGCTTGCCAAAATTTCCTTTGGGCTTCTTCTCTCTATCTCGCTCTCCACATTTTCAATTGTGGATTCACCTACGGCAAAATAACCTGTGCTTATATCTGCTATGGCAAGAACCGCTCCGTCTCTGCTTTTCAAAAATGCGCATATATAAGAAGACTGCTTTGCATCCAGATTATTTTCAGAAAAGCTTGTCCCAGCAGAGATTACTTCTATCACATCTCTTTTAACAATGCCTTTGGCGAGTTTTGGGTCTTCCAGTTGTTCGCAAATTGCAACGCGGTGGCCTGCGGTGAGCATTTTTGGAATGTATCTTTCTGCGGCGTGGTGGGGAAATCCGCAAAGAGGGGATTCTTTTGCACCGCCATTGTTGCGGGTTGTGAGCGTTAGCCCCAAAACCTTTGAGGCTATAATGGCATCTTCTTCAAAGAGTTCGTAAAAATCTCCCATTCTAAAAAAGAGTATGCATCCGGGGTTTGCCGCTTTTACATCGTTATATTGGCGCATCAAGGGGGTCATTAAGCCCTAATATAGATAACTTCTTGTATCATTTTCGGTTTTATCTATCCACCAACCGCTGTACGATTGTGATAGCTTTGTTTTTGCAAAGTTATCTGCTTCGGAGAAATCTTTGAAGTAGCCAACGCGCACGCGATAATAAATGCCGGATAACCTGCCGGGGTTGCTAACTCTTTTGTAATAAGAGTTAAAGCCGTTTTGATTTAATGAATTAACCATTAATTTAGCTCTTGCTTCATCTAATATAACCGCAACTTGAACTACATAGCTACTTTGAATAGACGCTTCTTGAGCAGGTACTTTTTGAGCGGGTGTTTCTTGAACAAGAGGCGTTTGAACGATTACCATAGCTGGCAAAGTATCTTTGACGGGAGGGATTGCACTGAGACGTGCTATTTCCTGTTCTAACTGTGCTTTTTCTGCCGCAAGACGCTTTGTTTCAATAGACATAGCACGTATTTCCTGTTCACGTTGTGCTTTTTCGTATGTAAGCCGTGCATCTTCCAGTAACGCCTTGGCTTCAGCAATACGTTCTGCTCTTTTATGGGCCTCTGCTTTTTCTGTAGAGTCAATGCGTGCTAAATTAGCTTGTTGTTGTAGCTTTTCTTCTTCAAGGCGTTTTGTTTCTTCTTTTTTTGCAAAATCATAATGGTCAACGCCATGGCCAAATGCAACCTTTGCTTTAAGGCCTATTGCCATTGGCATGATTTTAGTTACAAATGCTTGTGAAGCGTTATTGTTTTTCCATTGCGAATTGAGTACGCCATTCATAGCAAAATCCGGCGGATTCTCGCTGTTGTATTCCACCATTTGCGGTAATTTTTCTACATCTTGCTTTTTAAAAATATTGCTGAACCCATAATCAAAGTAGGCGCCGACGTAAATTGATATGCCGTCATTAAACCTCCATTTCATGCCCATTTCCATAGCAGCTAAAAATGAGCTTTTAAATTTATCTTTGCCCTCTATTTTTTTGTCTTTGTATGTTCCAAAGCCTCTAAAACCTTGCTTTGTGTATTCAAAATCTTCTTCTTCGTAGTAGCCGGAATTTATAACATCGCCGGAACCGCTGTGGCTGCCAGACATTGGAATGGCTGCCTTTGCACCTGCTGCAAAATATAATTTGTATTTGCCGTTGGTTTGGAATTGCAACATAAGAGGGATTTGCAGCATAGAAATGTTTTGAGTTTCTTTGTAACGGTTTAATGTGCTGTGAAACATAAAATCAACGCCTTCTTCTAAGTCTGTGGCTTGATATTGCATTTTAAAATTATTTAATTTGAATGTTGCGTTGTAGGATGCAAATTCCAATCCGGTTGTAAAACCAAACATTGAAGATACAAAAAATGAATAGCCAAGCCCAAAATGTGCATCAAAACCTTCGTTTTGCTTGCCAAGTGATGGGCCGTACATCAAGGAAGAAAAACCACCGCCGCCGGATATGGAAAATTCATGCAGGTCTTGAGCACAAACCGAACACAATAGCAATAAATTTAAAAAAAATATTTTCTTCATAGTCTTATTTTTTCACTACCAGTTTTGTTGAATAACGATAAATCTCACCGCTTTCGCCTTTTGCTTTGACAACTACAAAATATAAGCCTCTGGAAAAAGCTCCACTCCTAATTGAGTTTCCTGTGGGTTTATATACTAAATTTCCGGCGGCATCATAAACTGCAATTTTTATTTCTGATTTTTCAGGAGTGACTATTTCAAATTCAACAGAATTTTCAGAACTTCTTTTTAGCAAAATTCCGTATGTTTGTTTTTCTCCTGTAAGGGTAACTTCACAACTGCGTATAGTTTTGCCATCTTTGGTTATAGCTTCAACGTGGTATTTATCTTCGGGTTTAAGTTTTTCACCATTAGAGCCTACAGACCAAGATCTCCCTGTGCCAACTTCCCTTCCGTTGCGATACCATTTGTAGCTTTCAAATTCGTAGTTGTTGTACTTTGCATTATTGATAACAGTGAGCGTATTGTTCCAACGTACTTTTATCATTGAATCGCTAGGGAAAGGTTTATTTATCGTTAGTTCGTATTCTTGGGTAGAATTTGGAGCGATTGCCGTGATAGATACTTTGTTGTTGCCGTAAGACAGTTTCACATCATGCGAGTTTGTATTTTCGCCTTCTATTATAATAGTGGCATCTTCTGTACCTTCTGTACTGATATTGATGTTTGCATAATCTTCTCCGCAAGGAGAAACATACATAAATTTATTGTTGTTAGGCTCATCAAGCGTTAGCCCGTTGATATTTAATACAATAAGGCCCAATGTTTTTGGGAAAGCATACGTTAGTCTTAATGTTGTGCCATTTGAACCTAATATTACTTGTACTGTATCTTCGTTTATTGTTGCAATGGTTTTTGCGGTAAATATGTAGTCATTCTGTGCTGTGAGTGTAATGGTTGCTGCGTATTGAATGCCGTTTTGGAAAGTGCTATGGTTTGGATTCCAGCTTACCGCACTTTTGGTAAAGTAGCCTTCGCCTATTGCTATTGTGCTGGGAACATTACCTTTTGCCGGCGGAGTTATGGTAATTTCTGCATTTGCTATTTCAATTTTGCTAACTGTTAAAGCACTTGTACTTATGCGTATGGTTGGACTGTCATTGTATATAATCATAATGCGGGTGTTGTTATGCAAAGAAGCAGATAACATTGTGCCATTGATGAGATTTGTAGTGATATTTTTTAAGGCGAAATTGGCCAGAGCAACATCTTCGGTTGTAGCATCGCTATATGTGAGCGTTACTTCAAGGCCGGATAAATCCAGAATATCGCCGCTGGTATAGGTTAAATTTGCAGGCAGTGATTTTATTGCTATGCGAGTGACTGTTATTAGTGAAGTTTTTGGGAAAGTGTATGAAATTGTTATAGTTCCGTCCGTATTTTTTGAAGCGGTTACATTTTTTTCGTTGATAGTGGCAGTTACATCATTTGCAAATTCGTGATTGGCATCTGCTGTTAGCGTGACTGTGGCGGTGTATGCTACGCCGCCCAAGAAAGGATTGTCGTTTGGCGACCATGCTATTGTGCCGGCAAAACCGCTGTTTGCGTCAACTGTGGCTTGTGTTTTTGGAATTCCGTCTGCTAGTGGCTCTGTTACGATAATTTCTGCGGTGGCGATTTGGGCTGCACTTACGGTAACATTTAAAGGAATAGTTGCGTTGTTGTAATTTTCAGTATTGGTAGGTGTGAATATCGCATTAAAAGGATTTGTACCAACGTTTCCCACCTTCTGTGTTCCATCTGCCCATGCCCAAGTTCCTGGCACATCGCACGTACCTACTGGTATGAGTGTAGAAAGCAGTACTCCGTATGTTGCGGTTAAAGCAGGGCCTGACTGCGAGCAGGCGGGGGTTGCTTTGCCTATGGTAACAGTCAAACTAATAGTTGCATTATTGTAATTTGCACCATCAGTAGGTGTGAATGTGGCATCAAAAGGATTTGTGCCTACGCTTCCTACCGGCTGAGTATCATTGTCCCATGCCCAAGTTCCTGGCACATTACACGAGCCAATTGGCGTAACGGTAGAAAGCAAGTTTCCGTATGTTGCGTTTAAAGTACCGGACTGTGAGCAGTCAGGGGTTGCTTTGCCTACGGTAACAGTTAAACTAATAGTTACATTATTGTAGTTTGTATTATCGGTAGGTGTGAATGTGGCATCAAAAGGATTTGGTCCTACACTTCCCACTGGCTGGGTGTCATTGTCCCATGCCCAAGTTCCAGGCACATTACACGATCCGGTTGGCGT
>LIUI01000111.1:4144-4432 GCA_001462235.1 Fibrobacteria bacterium GUT307 | reverse complement strand
GTATACTTATTAAACGCTGTAAAATATGCTCTATAGGCATTTCTTAGTTCACTAAAATCCATTTTTATTCCCCTATAAATAATATCAGATTAACTCAACCAGGAATATACCCTATTCACTATGTCATATATTGCTATAGTGAAAATATTTCACCCTAGCAGTATTTGACATTGTGAGGGTGGTATACTTTGACAAGTAGGTTAGGCAAGAGAGGTGTGGATACTCGACTCCGAAAGGATGCAGCCCACGAATACCTGAGTCTAACCTACTATAAACCTTTTGGTAACT
>LIUI01000111.1:1507-3939 GCA_001462235.1 Fibrobacteria bacterium GUT307 | reverse complement strand
CTTTTTATTCTGATATAATATATGACGTTAAAACAGGAGAAAATATGGATTGTATGGAAGAAGTAACCACTGATGTTTCTCAGGTTGAAGAAGGCAATTTACCGCAACTGCAAGAAACGGTAACAAGCATGATTAGAGAACATCCGGAAGATGCCGCGCATCTCATTAGAACATGGCTTCTGGGAGATGATCGCCGGAAAGCCGGTGTTCTCCTTGTTGCTCTCGGTTCAGATATATCTGCTGAAATTTACAAGTGCCTGAGGGTAGACGAGATTGAGACCCTTACCTTTGAGATTGCCCGGCTTGAGACCATTTCGCCTGACCAGAAAGAAGCCGTTTTACAGGAATTCCACAATCTTTTACAGACAAACCGGTTTGCCTCTATCGGCGGCATCGACTTTGCCAGAGAACTCCTGGAAAAATCCGTTGGCAGCCAGAAGGCAATTGAAATCATCTGCCGCCTGACATCAAGCCTGCAGGTGCGGCCCTTTGACTTTATCCGAAGAACCGATCCGGCCCACCTCCTGAACTTTATTCAGTCAGAGCGCCCGCAGACCATTGCGCTGGTGCTGTCTTATCTTATGCCCGACAAAGCCGCGGTTATTTTGGATGCTCTTCCCCACGAGATACAGAGCGAGGTTGCCCGCCGTATAGCGACAATGGACAAGACTAGCCCCGAAGTACTGCGTGAAGTTGAGCGGGTGCTTGAGAAAAAACTTTCAACACTTTCCATCGAAGATTATACCGCGTCCGGCGGCGTTGAGAACATCGTGGAAATACTCAACCTTGTTGATCGTTCTTCTGAAAAACAAATCATCGAGGCCCTTGAAGCCAAAGCCCCTGAACTGGCGGAAGAAATAAAGCAGAATATGTTCATATTTGAAGACATTGTCATGCTTGACGATCGGTCGATTCAGAAAGTTATGCGCGAAGTGGATGCCCAGGAATTGGCCAAGGCCCTTAAGATTGTTGATGTGGAAATCCAGGACAAGATTTTCAGGAACATGAGCAAGCGCGCCGCGGCTATGCTTAAGGAAGACATGGAATTCATGGGGCCGATCCGCCTGAAAGATGTGGAGGAATCCCAGTCCAGGATCATCTCCATTATACGGAATCTTGAAGATACGGGAGAAATTGGGATCGCGCGCGCCGGTGAAGACGACTATAAACTTGTAGGAGGATACGCGGACTCTACATTTCAATGGTCTCACTTTTCTACGCTTAGCCGGGCAAACATTGAAAGGGTTTTGCAGGGAGTTGATTACAAAACGCTAATTACGGCCCTTAAATTGACACAAACAAAAGTATACAAAAAAATAACGGAACCCATGGGTGTTTTTAAAAGGCTTAAACTTGCGTTTGACATAAAACGATTAAAGGATCTGGACGTGGACGATGTTGTTTGCGCGCAAGATAAAATTGTATCAATAGTCCGGCGGGTTTGTTCCGAAGTCCAACTGAGCAGCTCCGAAGATATTAAAGAGGAGAGAGAATGTCTGAAGTGTTAAGTGAAAAAGAAATAGATCAATTGCTCAACGCGATTGAGGGGGAAGATACCGAGCCTGAGTCATTCAAGCCAACCGCCGATAGCCGCAAAATAAAAATCTACGATATGAAGCGGCCAAATAATTTCTCTAAGGAACAGATCAGAACCATCTCCATACTGCACGAAACATTTGCGCGCCTGGCTTCAACCAGCCTTGCGGCGCTGCTCCGCTCAAAGTTTCATGTTCATGTCGCATCGGTAGACGAGTGTTCTTACGAGGAATTTATCCGTACACTCCCTACCCCTACTACGCTGGCTGTTATCAATATGGACCCGCTCAAGAGCAGCGCGATTTTGGAAATAGACCCTTCAATAACCTTTACCATCCTCGACAGGCTTTTGGGCGGTCCCGGTGAAGGACCAAAAGTCAACGGTGAACTGACAGAAATCGAATCTAGCGTAATGGAAGGAATTGTTGTTCGTTTGTTGGGAAATCTGCGAACAGCCTGGACCGGAGTAATCGATCTTGATCATCGGATGTTCAAGATTGAAACAAATCCCCAATTCACCCAGATAGCGCCGCCAACGGAAATGGTGCTGCTTGTAACCCTGGAAGCCCACGTCAACGATGTGGAAGGGATGATGAACTTTTGTATTCCCTATCAAACCATTAAACCTGTCGTTGGAAAAATTTCCGCCTTTCATGGGTCTTTGTATGGGTATGGGGGCACTGTTACTGCCAGCCCTTCAGAAAACAGCACGCTTGTTAACCGGGAAGATATGCCTGTAAAACTTACCGCAGAAATTTTACAGCGCAATTATACCTTTGGAGAAATAAAAGACTGGAAAGTGGGAAGCGTCCTTTTACCGCTTTGCCCGCTTGCGCCTAACACTTGCTTTTTAAGGCTTGGCGACAGGCGGCTATGGCAATGCAAAATGATGGACG
>LIUI01000111.1:1093-1307 GCA_001462235.1 Fibrobacteria bacterium GUT307 | reverse complement strand
AAAAATGCCATTTGGCACGGAGGACAGGAGAATGGAAATGAACAAAGTTAACTCGGTTGTGGTAAACGCCCTGGAGCAGGCGTACGTGAAGGTTACTGCGGAGCTTGGAGCTACGGCAAAAACCGTAAAAGAAATCTTTAGTATTGGCGAGGGAACAATTATCGAACTCGACAAACTTGCCGGAGAACCCGTGGATGTAAAGGCAAACGGCGTA
>LIUI01000111.1:0-917 GCA_001462235.1 Fibrobacteria bacterium GUT307 | reverse complement strand
ATTGCCAAAGGCGAGGTTGTGGTTGTAGACGAGAATTTTGGCGTGAGGATTATTGAGACCATCGGGAGCCTTAATCCTTTTGTAAAACAGGAAACGCCGGCTGCCGAATCGCAGGAACAGGGAGCGTGAGGGACATCTAATTATGATTTTTAACCACAAACCACACAAACGACACGAACTTGTTGTCCGTAATCTTTGAAGTTCAAGTTCGTGCTGGTTCGTGAGGTTCGTGGTAAAGATAATCTTATACTTATTTACGGTGGCTAGATATGAAAGACTTTATTAAAACAACAAAGAAATTTCAAAATGCCGTAATTTTAGCAAGAGATGAAGGTATAAAGCAAATAAAAAGAGAGATAAAAAATGTGTCTAATTTTATTTTTGTAAAAACCCTTGATGAATTTGAAAAACACATAAATCACAATTCCTTTTTGGCCATTTCTATATCAATTACAGAATTTGCTCCTGTTGCAAATTTAATTAAACGATATCTAAAATGTTTTTTTCATAAATTTATGGAACCGCAAGATTCTTGGTCATTATCAAATAATATGGAAATAAATAAAGAAAAAAATATAGATAAATTGACTTATTTAACTTTTGATTTGATTAATCACATTAAGAAGGAAGTCAAACTTGTACAATAACACAATTATCCTATTTATTGACTTTGGGGCAGTTCTTTTATTGACCTTCCCGCATAAACTTGCTATACTATAAATATGGAAAAGGAAGAAACAACTGTATACTTAAAGTGCGACTGCGGCTGTTCTATGCTCGTGGTTGACAAGACCGTGTGGGAAGACGGCGAGCTAAATTATAACTTTACCGTGCAGGACTCCAGATATGACCATAATTACACTACATTATGGGGCAGGATTAAAACGGCGGCGACAATTCTCTTTGGAAAACCTGTT
>LIUI01000110.1 GCA_001462235.1 Fibrobacteria bacterium GUT307 | reverse complement strand
GTCATATATGGCGTAGTCGAAGTCTCCTTGTTCATAATACAAAATGCCCCTATTTAAATAATGCTCCGCTACATTAGGCTCCTGCCGTATGGCTTCCGTGTAATCTTCAATGGTTTTGCAATTTGGGTTCATATTCATTTATCCAATAAAAACGCAATGACAATGGCAATGGCTACGATATATGGTAATATTAAAAATATCGTTAATATTGTTAGCCTGCTTGATAACGCTTTGTTTTTGGCGGTTAACTCATTAACCGAATGCATTAATTCGTTTAACTCGTAACACATTTTGCCCTGTTCTTCGAACAATTTTGAAATTTGCGGCTGTATTTCACCTTCTATTTTCTCTGTTTGGCTGCCTATTTCTGACAGTAACACATTAAAGTTTTTGACAACTTCCTGGCGAAACTGTACCAAGCCCTCAATGCACTTTGCGACATCAAGTTTATTTGCTTGCTGTTTCTCCAGCTTTGACTCATCTTCTTTTGTCAATTTCATGCTCTAACTCCTTTTAAGTTTTTTAAATAAGGTGAATTCATTGTACTAACCCCCAAGTAATGATATTAATAATGATATCAAAAAATCAGCAGCATCTTCAATACCTTCTTGGATTTTGTCTATAACTTCCGTAGGATCAAATTGCCCTCCGTCGCCAGGCAACGAAGGCTGCCAGCTAATATCGTTAGGATTATAAAGATTGGAAACATTTACCGTAAAATCAGAATTAAATACACTTTCCATAAACGGCATAAACGCATCGGGTGTCAATTCTAATATGTGTTCGTGAAAAGATATGTTAGTTTCGGGGCTGGACAATGCCGTTATACGTTCTTTGATGGAATCTACCCCGCCATTAGCCCATTTGCTAAAATCCGGGAAAAACCAATATTTACCTTTTCCGTGATACAAATCACCGACATCTTTGAATGAAGTAGGCTTTCTATTTTCAGCAATTTTCATTGCTATTTCCTTACAAACTTCAGGCAACTTTTCAATCCAAGATTTTTGAGACTTCCAATTTAACGGTATCTTTCTCATTTTCGCCTTCCATTGTTATTTATTTTCATCTCTAGTTCTCCTTCTGTTTAAATCAGTCGAGTAGACGTGTCTCACCAAACTATTCATCACACACCTCACTGGCGCACGTCCTGCACACAACGAACACTGAAGAAGGTGTCCTTGGTGTAGCCGTAGCAGCCCGCGAGCTCGCGGTCGTAGCCCATTCTCATGAAGTTGGCGTAGTTGCTATTGTAATCCGTGGCACTCCACCAGTAGCCGTAGTCGCCAACATTGCTGAAACTGCCATCCGAGTAGCCGCTGCCGCCCGGCAGAGCAGAAAACCCGAACTCGTCTGAGCCATTGCCGTTATTTTTCCACCCGCTTTTGGATTTCAACTTTTTACCTGCCACATCTTCACCGCCAACTTCCATATCCAACATTTCATACTCGCTTCTGCTCGGCAAATGCCAACCAGAAGGACAAACCTTCTTAGCCGTTGACCAATTATACAGCCTGCCGTACTTTGCACAGAAGGCAGAATTGTTTTCATAACATTTACTACCGCTCGCCTCGTAATTCAAATTCTCCGCCATCCAAACTTGATTGTCTATTTTTACGGTTTTGTAATTCTTGCCGTCTCGTTCATCCGTAAACATCCCGCTTTTAGCAGGTGTTTCATAAGAAGACTTTAAGGGTGGTCTCCGATCCGCAGAGGCCGAGGGTGTTTCGTAAGATGGATTTTGCCCCGACACCAACTCTTGTGCAACTGTCCGAGCGGTTCGCACAATATCCGAACCCTTTGTCATATCGCCTGCTTCCGAGCCTACTTTGATTATCTCCGCCGATTCCACATCAACCAAAGTTGCTGTAAGGTAATAGCTTTTCATAACCTCGGTTACTTTTGCCACGCACACAACATCTACTTCTAATTGCTTGCCGAGCTTTTTAATATTCTCTTTGTTAACCACTCCGCTTCGCTGGAATATTTGCTCCTGTGCCACTATTTTACGGGCATCTTCCGAGCGGTCAACGGCGGTGTATATGCCGCTGTTGCTTAATGCTTTTGCAAGTTCCGTGCCTAGCACTTCGTGCGAACCCTTTATAGGCTCCCCGCCTCCCATATAGACGGCTACCTTTTTCTTGGATGTTTGGGCGAAAGCTGCTGTGCACAATACGGCAAGGGCGATTATGGTTGTGATGATTTTCATAGTTCTACGCTCCTTTTGAATCATTTTTTAACAAAGCAAGCAGATGCTACAAATATCCTATTTGGATATGTATATTCTCCTACCCATTGCCCTGGCTGAAACCCATTTTCGCAATTAGAATATCTGCCGAGAAATGTAGTGTAGGCGATATTGCCATACATATCAATTCCTTGGCATACAAATGTGTGAGTTTTTTCATATTGCTTTTGAGGAATACATTTTGGAGGAACTGGTGGTGCATATTGCTGAATATAGCCGCCACTGTTGCAAGTTGATGGATTTTCGAGGCAATGTTTATATGCGTTGGAATAAATGTCTTCATTCCAACTATTGCTTGGAGCATTTGCGTTGTCTCGTTGTCGTTGTTTATTGGCGTGATATTCTCTATTAGTTTGCATACAACGTATCCAATTTACATTGCTTTTGAAATGTTCATCGCAATAAGCTGTGGTCCAGTCTTCGGCGGTGAATGCAATGCCTGTCATTAGGGTTATTGCTGTGAGAAATGCAAGCTGAATGAACTTGATTTTGTTCATAAGATGGCTCCTATTTTGAGGGTGAATGGGAAATTTCATTTTTTCATCATCTCCTTAATTTCTTCCAGTCCTCTTTTAGCAGAGTAACTGTCTGGATCTATTCGTAAGGCTGATTCGTAATCCGCTTTGGCTTTACTGTAATCTTTTTTGATAGCATATACATCGCCTCTTTTAGCATAAGCAATATCATAATGCCACTTTGGTTTCAGCCGTATTGCTTCATTGTAGTCAGACATGGCTTTGTCGTAGTTACCTTTATAATGGTATGCGAAACCCCTGTTGTTATATGCAAACGAAATATTCGGGTCCAACCGTATAGCTTCGTCACAGTCAGATATTGCTTTGTCGTAGTCGCCTTTATTATTATACGCACTGCCCCTACTGATATATGCCTCGGCAAAATTCGGATCCAGTCGTATAGCTTCGGTATTGTCAGATATAGCTCTACCGTGGTCGCCTTTACCATTATACGCAACACCCCTATTGCTATATGCCTCCGCATAATTCGGGTTCAGCTGTATAGCTTGGGTATAGTCAGATATGGCTCTGTCGTTGTCGCCTTTATTATCATACACAACACCCCTATTGTTATATGCCTCCGCACAGTTCGGGTTCAGCCTTATAGCTTCGTTATAGTCAGATATGGCTTTGTCGTAGTCTTTTTTGTTATAATACGCAAGGCCCCTATTGTTATATGCCTCCACATAGTTCGGGTTCAGCCTTATAGCTTCGTTAAGATCAGATATGGCTCTGCCGTAATCTTTTTTAAAATAATACGCAGTACCCCTCTTATAATAATACTCCGCCACATTAGACTTCTGCCGTATCGCTTCCGTATAATCCTCAATAGCCATATCGGGATTTGTCTCTAGCTCCTTGAGCGAGTAATTGGCAATCTTCGCCTCCCCCAGCAATTCATGTGCAACCGACTGAGCAGTTCGCACAATATCCGCTCCTATAGACATATTGCCTAGCTTTGAAGCGATATTGAATACCTCCGCTGTTTCCACATCAACCAGACGTGCTTCTAAGTACTGACTCTGCATAACTTCGGTGATTTCTGCTATGCACACAATCTGAACCCCTAATTGCTTGCCGAGTTTTTTTATCTGGTCCTTCTCAACCGCTCCGCTTCGCTGGAATATATGCTCGGTAGATACTATCTTACGCCCTGCCTCCGAGCGGTCAACCGCCGTGTAAGCATCGCTCTTGGTCAAGACCTTTGCAAGCTCCGCACCAAGCACCTTGTACGAACCCTTTATAGATTCTGTGCCTGCCATGTATATGGCAACATTCTTTTTGGGTGTGGCGAATGCTATTGCACAGAGCAGGGTGAGTAGCGGGATTAGTGTTAGGGGGAACTTCATTTTTTTATCTCCTTCAATAATTCTTTGGCTATGTTCTCAGTCAATTCCATAAAAGACTCCTCCGTTGCCCCTTTGGTGTCTCCCAATACCCCTGCACC
>LIUI01000109.1 GCA_001462235.1 Fibrobacteria bacterium GUT307 | reverse complement strand
CTTTTTTAAGGGACGACTAACTAAGGGTTTGTGATCCATGATACCTGCCATAGGCTGACCACACAAATTCACAGGCTTTTCTAAATGCATCACCTCCAAATCCGACTGATCAGAACCCATTGAGCATTTTAGTTTGGCTCCCTTGCAAACATAATAAGGCATAAAAGCAATATAGAAAATTTCCATGCGGATGAAAGGACTTGAACCTTCATGCTATTGCTAGCACTAGAACCTGAATCTAGCGTGTCTACCAATTCCACCACATCCGCGCTGGAAAAACTGTGGCTAAATATAGAAAATTTATTTACCTATGCAATAACTGCTAAAAATTGCGTTTAAAACGCTTTCGTCTGAGATTTCGCCAATAACGGAGTTCAAGGCCCCCCTAGCTTCACGCATTTCAAAGGCCGCCAATTCAACTGCTTTTGCTTCCAAAGCCCTGAGTACGCATTCCTCTGCTTTTTTTATGCAGGCAATTTGCCGCTCGCTGCTAATCCAAGCCTCTTCTGTTTCTTCTTTTGGGAAAAATATATTATCCAATGCTTCTTTTAATTCCTTAATGCCCTCTTTTTTGGGGGATGCAACTTTGAATGTTAGTTGAGAGTTGAGAGCTCCGAGTTGAGAGTTTTGGATAATATCTTTGTGGGTGTGGACTATTATGTTTGCTGAGTTTGCCCAGTTTTTGAATTCTACAGGCAAAGGGGCGGAAATGTCTATTACTAGAATTTTCAAATTTGCTTTTTCCAAAACCTCTTTGCTCTTTTGCATTGCCAGTTCATCAATCTCATTTTGAGCCGCACTTGCAAGCCCGGCTGTGTCTATAAGCAGAATATCGCCGCTTGGCAAGTGCAAAGGAACTTCCACAAAATCGCGCGTTGTTCCCGGAACCTCGCTTACAAGCAACCTTTCTTCCTTAACAAGAGCATTTATCAAGCTGGATTTTCCCGCATTGGGTGCCCCAAACAAAACCGCCTTTGGCAACTCATTTACCGCCTTGCGAAACCTCTTTTTAAGCCCCCCCAAACCCTTCAAAATTTCATTAAAACAACTCTCCACCCTCCACTCTCCACTCTCCACTCGAAGTTCTCCCCCAACGTCTTCTGCAAAATCAACATCCAGTTCCAGCATAGCGCTCGCCTCTTTAACACGTTCTGCAAGTGCCTTAATTTCACCGGAAACCTCGCCGCTCAAAAGCCTAAGCGCATTATTCAAGCTTTTAGAATTGCTGGCTACTAAAATATCGCCAAGAGCCTCTGCTTGCGTTAAATCCATTTTCCCATTCAAAAAAGCCCGCTCGGTAAATTCCCCTTTATTAGCCAAGCGCACCCCATCAACTTTGCAAATTTCCTCTATCAATTTGCGAACTATAAAAGGGTTCCCATGCGGGAACAATTCCAAAACATCTTCACCCGTATAAGAATTTGGCGCAGGAAAAAAAATTGCTATTAGATTGTCCAATGTAGGGGCGTTGCATGCAACGCCCTTACATTGGACCAAACAAGCCACCCTAGGCACCATCCCAAAACCCGGCAAAACAGCATTGCACACCGCACGCACAGCCTTGCCGCTAACACGTACTGCGGCTATTGCACTAAGACCCGGCGGTGTAGCAAGGGCAACTATGGTATCCATTTAGCAACCAAAAATTGTTATTTTTTTCCCAGCTTGCTTTATCTCTTTTATATAAAGTTTTTTGCTCCAGCTCTTTTTAGGAGTGCGGTCAAAAATAACAATCCAGCCTTCTTTTGAGCCAACTCGCTCCATATATTTCAAAATCTGCTCTGTAGAATTATTTGCTGTTCGGATGCTTTTGTATAGTTTTAGCTCAATCGGGTATTTTTGCCCTCCCCATTCAATGCAAATATCAGCACGATTTTTGCCAAGAGCCATCTCACGGTTAATGCTGCCGCCACCGTTTAGCACACGTTGCAAAAAGGCCTGGATAACCAAATGAGGGGCGGCTTCATCGTATTGGTATAAGTTTTTCTTATAGCGTTCTACCCATATTTCGCTGTTCTCACGCCAAAAACTCTGAAACTCTTTGAGCAGTGTGTTAATGCTTATTTTGCCTGCCTTTATGTATTTTGGCAAGTCACTGTCTGGTTTTTCGCGTTTCAAAAATTCTTGAGGTGAAGAGTTTAACATTCTGATTATCACTTCTGCATAAATTTGATTAGCAGGTTCAACTATGCCATTGCCGGATTCTCTTATCAACCCCAAATCTCTTGTATATAGATAATCATCAGAAGCCTTGTCTATAACCTCTTCACCCAAGATTAGCGGCTGTATTACTCTGCGAACCCTGGGTTCTTTTAATCTTTCCATTAAGCTGTCAAAATGCGTGGGGCGTTTGAGTATTAGCGTGTTTATCGCATTTTTAGCCATTTCTTGCGTTATAGGAATGGAATAATCATTTTTGCATATTTTCTCTACGCATTCACAGGCTATGGCATTCACAAGCCAAGGTTGCCCCTGCGTTTGCTCAAAAATATAATCCACTGCCTGCGGTTCAAAAATTTGGCCTGTCTCTGCGGTGTGCTGGCTGTAAAGCTCTGAAACTTCATCTTTGGTAAATGTATTTATTGATAAGGATTCTTTTACAATGTTAAAGGGGCTTGTACCGCCCAACGTTGCAGAATCGTCTCTTATGCGGGCTTTGTAGTCTCTGATGTTTCGCATTCCAACTAACGCTACGCTATGGACAAAGGGAACATTATGCCTACTTATGTAGCCTTCCCGCAACTGCCTTAAAAAAGTTATCAGAGTTCCGTTTGATAAGCAATCTGCTTCGTCAAAAAGTATAACCAATGGTTTATCAAGCAAATGGCAATAATTGGAAAGGCTATCATTTAGTACATCGGATATATTGTTATAGTTGGCGTTTTTTGCGAAGCCCTCAGGTAACTTCTGTCTTCTTATGTAGGATTCTATTTTTCGAACTATTTCCGGTATTCCTTTCTCTGGTTCCATAAAGACTTGTATTCCTTCTAAAGAACAATATAGGGCATAATATTTCTGTTCCGCATTTATTTTATCTGCAAGTTCCCATAACAACGTTGTTTTGCCGCTTTGCCTTGCGGCGTGAATAACAAAGTATTGTTTTGAGTCTATTAAAGCCATTACCTCTTTGCCAAGATTACGCAAAGGGTCAACTATGTAATGTTCGCTTGGGTGGCAGGGACCAGCTACGTTGAAGTATTTTTCAAGCATGTAAGTAAGGTAGAAAGTTGTTTCAAAGGAAAATTCCCTTCAAAAATCACACAAAACACGCAAAAAACACCAATTTTGCGTAAAAATGTTGCAAAATGGGAAAAAATTACTATATTATGTACGTATAGACTTATTGTGGGAGTAGTTATGTCAAAAAAATCTTTTTTTATATTCGCTTTTGCGCTCGCCGCGCTAGCCTACGGTGCATTTGCACAAGAACCCAAAACGCTGGATTTAATAATTCGTGATTTTCAAGTAACCGATTACGGCTTTGAAGAACTTGACACGGATAAAGGCCGGGACGGTCAATGCGCAGGAAGCAACTCCTTTACTCCGAACTCCCAACAGAAAAAATCTAACCAAATATGTTTTGATGGCGACGATTATATGTATTGCGATAAGGGCGGTGAGCCGCTAAAATACGGGCAAGATGGCAAAGTTGACACGGATCCAAAGACTAAAAGAGGCTACTGCAACGGTCCGGACAAACTTGCCGATTTTAAAAGTAAAAAGTGTGCAGAGAGCAATCCAGATAAAAACTGCTGGACTGAGGAGAATAATTATATATGTTGGAATAATGACGTCTATGTAACCAGAGGCATGGTTAAAAAAGAATTGACATATGATAAGGATGATTGTGAAAAATATGAACTTGTAGAACAAGACCCGGATGGCCGGGACGACCGACCTTACATAAAATATCGCTATTGCGCACGCCCGCAAAGAGATAAAGACTATTGCTATGGAGATAAAGGCGGCGTGGATGTTTGGTTTTCCGATAAAGGAGGCAGTGGCATTGAAAATCCACCAAAACGTAGCATGGATCCTCTAGAATTGAAGTTTACAAGCAACGGAATCTATGAAGTGAATTATGATTACAATACAAGAAATGACTGGAACGGCTATGGAGAAGATAGAGGCTACTTCCCCATAGATAAATATTGGGATAAAAACCATAAAGAATATGACATGAGTAAAACATGGGGTCCTCAGAGTCTTAGCGTTTATTGCCCTGACATTAGTATTGGTAATGATAGGTTTAATAACTTATATGGTTATAAGTTACTTAATGATGATAATAGCAGGCCAGCGTGGTATGAACATTGCCAAACTTGGAGGAATGCAGGTTGGTCTAACAAAGACCCTAAGGCAGCAGAAAAAGCGGCAGGGAGTGTGGGCAGGGAAAAATTGCACTCTTATGCTTTTTCTATTGCAGGCTCCGGTCAGTTTAAGTATAAAAAAGGCTCGGGCGATAGATTTGAATTTATAGGCGATGATGATATGTGGATTTTTATAGACGGAGAATTGGTTGATAATGCCGATTTGGGCGGTGTTCATTTGGCTGCCCCTGCCAGAATAAAAATAGATGACTATGCTAAGGAAAAAAATTGGGAAGAAAATTCCGTGCACGTTGTTAATTTCTTCTATATGGACAGGCAAACGGATGGCATGAATTTCAAGTTGAGAATGGCACTTAACGAGTTAGCCCCTTCAAGATTTGGCGGGCCTCGCATAACAAATGCAAAGACAACCATAAATTCAGACGGCAGCGGCACTACTTTAATTTGGGTAAGCACTAAGCTAGACGAAGAATCTATTAGGAAAATTTTAGATAGCGATCAATATCCTATAGTAGTGCATAAATCCGGCGAAGATAAAGTTTCTGGTTACACGTTTGATGACATAAAATTCATTAATTCCGATGGCTCAAAAGGTTATATCTATGAAATAATAAGGGGAAGAATTTGCACTAATAGTGACTGCAATACTGTGCCTAACTCCGGTGATTCCTTGTCTTTTAATGTGACTAGGGTTGATTTGGAAAATGATAACAGATTCTCAGGAAGCTCCAATGTTGGTTTATCAAGCGACGATTACTTTGTAAAAGGAAGCAACGGTGCTAAAGCAGACAAACTGTCTTGGGCAAAGAACGAAACCAATTTCCCAGACCCTGGTGGCGAGGTTACAACCCCTCCGGGGCCACCAATTAAGCCGAATATGCCTATAAAATCGGGACCATCTGTAGGCGGAAGCCAAGGCGATGAAACCGTACCAGGCGGAGCTGGTGGAAGAATAGGTGATTACGAAGGTGGAGGAAAATTCCCAAGCATAACTACTGTCTGGGATCCCAAAGCTGGTAACGATGGCAAGGGAGCTATGGTGAAGATTAGTGATATTCCCGGTGCAGGCGTAGGCAACGACGAAGTTCACGGCTTTGGCACTGTAGGAGTTCAAATACCACCGCAAAGAACAGGTGAATTGATACTTACGGCTTTCCCCAACTTCTCAACCGAAAATGAGTATAATGCTTGGAAGGAACACGAAGATTACAAATACTTTGGCCTGCCTCCCAAGTCTAAAGATGATTGCAATGACGATGGTTGCAAATGGTGGGGTGAACCAGACCCATCAAAAAGAGCTCCTGATATTGACGGGCATAGAACCGATGGCTATGCCTTTGTTAAAAACGGCTTTCCCAACGAAAGCAATACAAAGGGACACATTTCAATAGCACCAACTCGTTGCACAACGCAAAAAATTGATGAAGAAGGTGCTCATATAAATTGCCTAAACTTCAGTTTGGTAGCAAACCAACCATTCCGCCTTGCCGTCACTGTATACGACCAATTGGGCAACTTTGTAACCCAGTATCGCGAAGAAGTAACCGAACAGGAATTCAGGAACGTAATCCAAGGTCCCAATTATGCCGATAAAAATGCCGTTGACAATATGAACCCCTCAGAAGTTTGCGAAAAGCCAAACTCCAGTAATTACGGCAAACCAACTACTGCAAGTATTGTACATCAAGGCAAAATCAACGTTAATGTGAATATTTATCCATTCTCTTCAACGGGCCGCCGTTTTGGAAATGGCGTATATATAGTGAAAGTGGACAGGGTAAATATACCTTTCATAGGCGAAGATGGCGCAAAAGGTGGCATTTGTGCAAGCAATTATAAAGATGCAATGTGGGTTCAGCCAGACTTTAAACGCTACCACTCAGAACAGAAATTTGGCTGGATGAGATCTACTAAATAAGCTTAGCGAAATTATCAAGCATTTTAAGCCCAAAGTCGCCGCTCTTTTCCAAATGGAACTGAGCGGCTATTAAATTATCTTTACCAATTAAACAAGGGAATGTTTGCGAACCGTAAACGCTTGTTCCGTAAATATTGCCTTTATCCAAATTTGGATAATAAGAATGCACAAAATAAAAATTAGAACCGCTGGGAATACCTTTGAATATAGGGTGTTCTTTTATAAAATTCACCTGGTTCCAGCCTATATGCGGAATTTTCAAATTAGGCTCATTCTTAAACCGCACCGCCTTACCCTCTAAAATCCCAAGGCAAGGCACCCCGCCATCTTCTTCGCTGCTTTCTAAAATAATCTGGCAACCAATGCAAATCCCTAAAACAGGAGTTCCTTTTTTAACCGCATTCCTAACGGCTTCCCCAATCCCTGTTTTATTCAAATTTTCCATAGCAGCCCCAGCAGCCCCAACTCCCGGAAATATAATTTTCCCTGCTCTCTCAATATTTCTTGGTTTATTGGAAATTTCCCCATCTATGCCAAGAAATTTTAAGGCATTATAAACAGATGTAAGATTGCCGGCACCATAATCAACAATAAGCATAAATATTTTTGAAAAATAGAAAATGTAGGGGCAAGGCGAGCCTTGCCCTTACATTTTCTCGCCTTGCCCTTACATTTTCTAGATTACATGCCTAAACACAGGGAGTTTCTTATGGAAAAAACTTTTGCAATGATAAAGCCTAATGCGGTGAAATCCGGTTTGGTGGGGCGCATAATCTCACGCTACGAAGCTGCACGGCTTTCTGTAGTGGCTATTCGCTTTAAGCAAATGACAAAAGCCGATGCCGAAGGCTTTTATGCAGAACATGTGGGCAAACCGTTTTTCCCCGAGCTTGCTCAATTTATGACAAGCGGGCCTTCTGTTCAACTCGTTTTGGCCGGAGAAAATGCCATAGCAAAGGTGCGTGCAATTAACGGAGCCACAAACCCGGAAAAAGCAGAACCCGGCACCATACGCTACGACTGGGCAACCTCAATGACAGAAAACGCAGTTCACTCTTCTGATGGACCGGAAAGCTCTGCAAGAGAAATTGCCTTTTGGTTTAAACCGGAAGAAATTTTTGAATATGACGCATTAGACCAAAGAGCGAAGTCTGTGCTTTGAAAATAGTCTTAGCTCCCATGTCTGGCGTTACGGATTTGCCGTTTCGCCGTTTGATTAGAGAGCTTTCTTGCGGCTGCGCGCCGCTTTTTGTTTCTGAGTTTCTCTCTACCAGCGGCTCTGGTTTTTTAACGCCTTTGAATTTAACGGCTGCTAGGTTCGATAAAGAAGAAGAACCTTTTTGCATACAGATTTTTGGGCACAACGCAGAAAAGCTTGCAGGTGCGGCTTTGCAGGTGCAGGAATTAGGCGCGGCTTTTGTTGAACTCAATGCGGGCTGCCCTGCACCCAAGGTTGCCAATAAAGGCGGCGGTGCAGGCTTGCTAAAAAATTTGCCTAATCTCATTGCAATTTTACGTGCCATTAAAGCTAGCATAAAAGTTCCGCTATTCCTAAAATGCCGCCTTGGCTGGGACAAAAGTTCAATTTGCATAAATGAGGTTTTAGAAATAGCAGAGGGTGAGGGAGTGGAGCAATTAACCATTCACGGCCGGACAAAAACTGAGGCCTATCAAGGCCTTGCAAACTGGAACATTATCGGTGAAATAGCCGCAAAAGCAAAAATCCCCATCATAGGGAACGGAGATATAAACAGCATGGAAAAAGCTAGGGATGCAATTAAAAATTATGGAGTTCAAGGAATTTCCATAGGGAGAGCCGCATTGCATAACCCTTGGATTTTTAATCCTCTTGCTAAAATAGATGCACGGTACGCGGTATTGCGTTTTAACGAACTAATGATGCAAGACGGTTTTAGACCAATGCAAGCCTTAGGCAGATTAAAGCAACTGTGCGCAAGGCTTTGCTCAGGTATGCCGGAATATCGCCTTAAAATTTTGCGTTGCCAAAATCACGATGAATTTTTGGATAATTGGGCTAATTTTTCTGCCAGCGCTTTTTCCTTTCCGTATTCCGTTGGCTCGTAAAATACCATGCCTTTTAATTTTTCCGGCAAATGTTCTTGCCCTGCATAAGCACCGGGTATATCATGGTCATATTTGTAGCCTTTGCCGTAGCCAAGTTCTTTACCTACTTTTGTCACGGAATTTCTGAATGCTCTGGGAACGGGCAGGGTTCCTGTTTGCCTTATGCAACCGTTTACTTTTGCACCCATAATTTCCAAGCTGTTGCTTTTGGGAGCTAGGCTCAAATATACCGTAAGTTCATCCAAGGCTATTAAACCTTCTGGCACGCCCATAAAATCAAAAGCCTCTCTTGCCGCCGTTGCCAGCAAAAGAGCGTTAGGGTCTGCTAGCCCTATGTCTTCCATTGCCATTCGCATTAAGCGGCGTAAAATATAGCGAGGGTCTTCGCCGCCGTCTAGCATTCTGTGCAGCCAATACACGGCGGCTTGCACATCGCTGCCCCTCACGGATTTGTGCAAAACGCTTATCAAGTTGTAATGCTCTTCGCCGTGTTTATCGTAGCGGAGCGGTTTTTTATACTGGATTTGCTCCATGAGTTCCGGGGTTATTTGTGCCTCGCCTTGAATTGTGCCAGCAATCCACTCGAGCTGGTTCAGCAAAAAGCGGGCATCTCCGTCTGCTTGCCCAACCAGTTTTTGAGCGGCCTCTTGGGATATGCTCAAATCATCTCTTTTTAATCCTCTTGGATGAGAGTGCAAAGCGCTTTCCATAAGATTTTGCATATCTTGCTCAGAGAGGGGGCCAAATAAAATTAGCTGGCAGCGAGAGAGCAAAGCGGAATTCACCTCAAAGCCCGGGTTCTCGGTTGTTGCACCTATCAGCGTGATTGTTCCGTTTTCCACCGCCCCCAAAAGCGAGTCTTGCTGTGCCTTGTTAAAACGGTGAATTTCATCTATAAATAAAATGCTTTCCCTTCCGTTTTCCTTATATGTTTTTGATTCGTCTAAAACCGCTTTCACATCCTTAACGCCGCTGGTTACCGCAGATATAGCTGCAAAACGTTTTTTCCCGTGGTTTTTGATAACGTTTGCAAGGCTTGTTTTTCCGCAGCCGGGCGGCCCCCAAAAAATCATGCTGGGCACGTTCCCGCTTAGAATTGCCGCTCTAAGCATACTGGTTTCCCCTAAAATCCTCTGCTGCCCCAAAAACTCATCTAGATTTTGAGGCCGCATTCTTTCTGCAAGAGGTATGGACGTGTGCATTTTGGTATTATAGTAAATTACTATATTCACTTTTATGCAAGAAGAACGCACTCTGGTATCTTTTGACTGGGCAATTAAATACCTGCTCAGAAACAAAGCAGATTACGTAGTCTTGGAAGGCTTTTTAACCACCTTGCTTGGCAAAGGACCGCCGAGCCTACGACAGCAGCGTTTATACTGCCAAGCTGGATGGCGAGGCTATAGGCGAGGCTCGTGGCAAAGCAGAAGGTCAAGCGCAGGTTCTCAACCTCGTGGCAAAAGGTTACAGCCTTGCACAGATTAAAAAAAAGTTGAGAGTTAAATCTAAGTTGAGAGTGGAGAATTGAGAGTTGAGAGTTATTTGCAAATTTAATAAGCATAGAAGTGCACAAAAG
>LIUI01000108.1 GCA_001462235.1 Fibrobacteria bacterium GUT307 | reverse complement strand
GAGGTTTTTATGAAAAAACGGTATTTATTGCCGGTTTTTTTAGTAGCAGGGTTTGTTTCTCAAGCACAAGCGGCTATTGACTGTGAAATAGGTGTAAATGGAGTCATAGGTTGCTGTTACTATAATGAGACAGATTGCTATGGCTATGGCGGCACATACAACGATGCAAAAACAGCGGAGGAATGCCGTGAGGGTTATGGAACTCCTCAAGAGAATTGCAATCCTCCTAGCGGTCTTGAATGGTGCAAATGGGCAACTGGTTGTTGGCCTATTACAGATAGAGAAGAATGTATTACGGCAAACGCTTCGGTATATGCTAATGTTCCTCCTACAGGAGTAGGTGAAGGCAAGCAGTGCGAGGGCGGTACATGGGTAGCCGGCAAAGAGCCCGGTGCTCCCAGCAGAGGTTATTGCAATTGGGGAGATTGCGTAGAGAATCCGAGTAATCCTTACAGTTGTGAAAGCGGCGGTTGTTTTGAGATTCAGAGTGAAGAAGAAGAAGGAGATTGCAACAATAAGCTTTCTAGCAAGGCAGACTGTCCCGTAAGCAGCCTTCCTCCTGCAGAACGCCCAAGTGCTACACAGAGATTTCAGTCGATGGCTGCTTTAGTTGTTGTTCCCGATGGCCGTGCATTGCTTATTTCCTCTCAAAAAGAGACAATCGTGTCTTTGTTTGACTTAAGCGGCAAGCAGGTATTTAGCCAAAAGCTTGCGGCTGGCTATAATACGCTTAACTTGAATGGCCAGAAAATGGGTGTTTACTATGCTGTGGTTTCCTCTGGTTCCAGCAAGCAGACCGTGAAAGTAGTATTGAAGTAAATCCCTCTTGGGGATTTTGACATAGGTGCGATAAATCGCAAAAATCGCACCATTTTTTAAGCTCCGAGCCTCGGAACAGGGGTGCTTTTTATTTTTTTTTAACGTTTTGTCATCTTTTTATATATATTATGTATATAAAACATAACAAAACGGAGGTTTTTATGAAAATGCGGTATTTATTGCCGGTTTTTGTGGTAGCAGGGCTAGCTTCGCAAGCCCAGGCAGCGTGTAATATAAAGGAAGGCGGTTCTACCGCATGCTGTTTGTACGAAAATGATCCTAGCAATTGCTATGGTATCGGTGGTCCCAATGATAAGGATGATGATGGCAATTTGACAACAGAAGCTACTTGCACAGCCAGCAGTGGAAAAGTACAGCAGAATTGTGATGCCAGTACGGATGATATTTATTATTGCGCATGGGGATCAGGGTCTTGTTGGCCGGAGGAAGATCAAGAAGCCTGCATTGCTGGAAGCGGCTCGGTATATAAAAATGTTCCCTCTAGCGGAAGAGGTGAGGGCAAGAAGTGTGAAGGCGGTGAATGGGTAGCTGGCAAAGATCCCGGTGCCCCTTCCAGAGGTTATTGCAATTGGGGTGATTGTGAAGAGAATCCGAGTAATCCATACGGTTGTCTTAGCGGCGGTTGTGCTGAAATTCAGACTGATGAAGAAGAAGACGATTGCCACGATATAGTTGCTAACCAGGAAGCTTGCCCCGTAAACAGCCTTCCTCCTGCATACCGCCCAAGTGCTACACAGAGATTTCAGTCGATGGCTGCTTTAGTTGTTGTTCCTGATGGCCGTGCATTGCTTATTTCCTCTCAAAAAGAGACAACCGTGTCTTTGTTTGACCTAAGCGGCAAGCAAGTATTTAGCCAAAAGCTTGCGGCTGGCTATAACACGCTTAACTTGAATGGCCAGAAAATGGGCGTTTACTATGCCGTAGTTTCTTCCGGTTCCAGCAAGCAAACTGTGAAAGTAGTGTTGAAATAAAAAAATATACGTAAGGGCCTTGCATTTAATTTATGCACAGCGCCCTTACTGCCTCTCGTTTTCCGCAGGGGGCGGCTAAAATCATCGAAATTATACTAAAGGCAAGAATGGGAACTTCCCAGCCACGCATTGCCGCTTTGGAAAATGCGGATCATACTACTCTTGATTCATTTTTTCAAGCATTCCGTGCTTTGGGTGTCTCGGCTCGGGAATTTGGCAAAATGTTTGGCACGCAAAAGCCGGCTTGAAAAAATATCAAAGTCAGGAAAAAAATTACGGAATTACGTCATAGTTTCGTAATTAAAATATATATTTATAAATATGAAACATTCCATTCTACTCCTAGTGCTAGCCCTTTCTTCAATTCACGCTTTTGCCGCCAAATATGAAGCAGAAGATGCAATTTTAGGCGGAGAAGCAAATCTTGCCAATGATGACCAAAGTGCCAGTGGCGGTTCTTATGTTCAAATGAAAGAAGGAGAGCTTTCTTTTACCGTTAATGTTCCTTCTGAGGGAATGTATGATATTCTCATTCATTATAAACAAGATTATGACACCCAAAAAGAGCAAAATTTGCTTGTAAATGGGACTAATTCCGGTAGTATAAATTTCCCTCAAACTGAAGACTGGAAAGATGTTAGTGTAGTTGCACGGCTCAATAAAGGAGATAATACAGTTAAAATAACTAAGAGTTGGGGCTGGGTTGATGTTGACTACATAGAGGTGAATTTGCATGAAAATTCATCTTTCAATTTAGATGAAAATCTAGCAAACCCAAACGCGAACGGTGCCGCAAAAGAAATGTTCGCCTTTATGCAGGAAAATTTTCAGAAAAAAGTTATCAGCGGAGTTATGACCGGTGCTGTTTTAAATGGCAATGATGCTGTGACCCTCAATAATCAAGAAGACGTTGCACATATTCGCTCAAACTCCGGCAATAAAACCCCTGCTCTCGTTGGCTTTGATTTTATGCACGGAACAGGAAAAGAATATAATGACGACAATGGTGGCTGGTTCCAAGCATATACCGATGCAACAATATCGCTTGCAAAAGAACTTTACCAAAGAGGCGGCATTCCCGCATTTTGCTGGCATTGGAGAGACCCGCTCAAAAACGATATAGGTTTTTATAGCCCAACTGGCGGTGGCGATAAAACGAGCTTTGATTTAACAACTGCTTGTACAAATTCAAACTGCACGGCTTGGGATACAAATTCTGACGCTTATATCGCGATTGTTGAAGATATTGATAAAGTTGCCGGCTATCTAAAAGAACTGCAAGATGCCGATGTGGCGGTTTTGTGGAGGCCCGTTCATGAAGCCTCTGGTGGTTGGTTTTGGTGGGGATATAAGGGAGCAGCACCTTTCAAATTGTTATATAAATTGATTTTTGACCGTTTAACAGACCATCACCATTTAAATAACCTTATATGGGTGTGGAATTCAGAAGGCGGAGATCCGGATTGGTATCCTGGAGACGAGTACGTGGATATAATAGGGCGAGATTTTTATTATTCAAACAATACACAAGTTAATCATGCATCTTTAATAGGTGAGTTTGAGAAATTGAAAAATTTGTTTGGAACAAAAAAGATGATCGCTCTTTCGGAAAATGGTTCCGTGCCTTTTCCTGAAAATTTAATTGAAGACGGAGCCGGTTGGTCTTTCTTTATGCCTTGGTATGGCACTTTTGTAAAGCAAGCTAATACCAACAGCGATTGGCTACATATAATGAATCACGAATATGTGCTAACACTAGAAGATATGCCGGGCTGGACAGGCGAACCACCATCCCCCATTAAAGTGGCAAACGCCATTCCAAATGCAAAATTCGGAGTTCGTTCTCTAAATAACGGAACCTTGCTGGTAGAAAGCAATGCAAACACCGCAATTTACCTATATAACACAAAAGGAAGCCTTGTTCAAAAAGTTTCCGTACAAGCAGGTTCCAGCGAGGTTAAAATTTCCGTTCCCGCTGGCATTTACGTTGTCAAAAACGCCAAAACCGGGCAAACGCAAAGGGTGTTGGTTAGGTAGGTAAGGTAGTTGGCATTCAAGGCTCGAATTCTTTTCCTCGCCTTGTATGCCATATCCCTACGAATGATATTTTTTCTTTCATTATTTTATAAAAAATATTATAACGAAATTTTCCCAATTTTATTTTTCGCAGTCCATTTTTGTAAGGTGTGCCTATTCCAGGCATCTTGCAAACGTTTGTTGCTTTTTCATTGAAAGTGTCAATTAAGTTATCTGCTTCTTTGAGTGAACTTTTTGCAATATATTCTGCCGCTTTTTTCACCATCATTCTGCATTGTCTGGTTATCTTACCTTTCATTTCTTATTTCTTTCCTTATCCCTTCCAATGCTTCAAAAACGTCTTCTTCTTCGCCTTTTTCTGCTTGCTCCAGACTGATTTTAAGTTGCTGGTCAAGTTCTATTTCATCTATTTGGTCTAATAGCTCACCTATTCTGTCGTCAAGCCCTATGTTGCTCATAGCAGTTCTGATTGTCGCTGGTTCTAAAGTCATTGTTGCCATTTTGCTACCTCTCTTTTTAGGAATATATAAAAAAATTCGGTAAAATTACGGAATTATGTCATAGTTTCGTAATTAAAATATATATTTATAAATATGAAACATTCCATTCTACTCCTAATGCTAATCCTTTCCTCAATCCCCGCTTTTGCCCAGGTTTCTCCCCAAACCACACAAGATTACGCCGATGTAGATAGGCTCGTTATAAACAATAAACGCGTGTTCATTTCGGGGATGAATCTCGCTTGGCATAATTTTGGCAGTGATGTGGGGGACAAAGCACTTACTTCTACCGATAAGACTGCATTTAGGGACTATTTAAAGCAAATTAAGGATGCAGGTGGAAATGCCATTAGGTGGTGGTTGCACACAGATGCACAGAACTGTCCAAAAATTAACAGCAATGGTCAAGTAACGGGCATTGGCACAAATACCATTAACAACATACGGACGGTTCTCGATTCCGCCTATAAATATGGAATTGTTGTATCGCTTACCCTTTTCTCATTCGACTTGCTCAAAGAGGAAAGTAAGGCCAACTATTCCAGTTATAATTTAGATAACAATTACAAATTTTTGACAGTTACAGCGAACCTTGATACTTATATTCAAAAAGCACTCGGGCCGATTTTAGATGCTGTCGGCGACCATCCGGCAATTATGTGCTGGGAGGTGTTCAATGAGCCGGAAGGAATGCTTCCGGCGAATGCATCAGGTTGGGGGCTTCAAAAAAACATAGATTATAGCCACATAATTAGGTTCACGGCTAAAATTGCCGCCGAGGTGCACCGCAAAACAAAGAAGATGGCATCTACTGGAATTCATGGGTTTGAAACGCAAACCTATTTTCCCAACTATACCAATCAGAAACTCAAAGAAGCCGCCGATGGCGATGAACGTGCATACCTTGATTTTTATATGGTCCATTATTACCCTGAGTGGTCGGGAAGTACAAAATCTCCATTCCATAATAAGGCAAGCCACTGGAATATGGACAGGCCCATACTCATAGGCGAGTTTCCTGCACGAGATTGGCCGCCACAAGGTTCAAATTGGCAAACCAGCATGACGGTGAAGGATGCCTACGAATACGCCTACAACAACGGCTACTGTGGTGCGATGAGTTGGTCTATGACAGAGAACGATGTTACAAAGTTCGGCAACTTTAGCACAACCAAACCCGCACTGGAAAATTTGTCCTCAAAGTACAAAAGTAATATTGATTTAAGTTTAGCTCCCACAGTATCATCGCCTAGCCAAGGGAGCAGTTCCAGCAAGATAAGCAGTTCGTCTGCAGTAGCGTCTTCTTCCAGCAAATTGAGCAGCAGCTCCAGTGCAAAGTCATCTTCTTCCAGCAAAATTAGCAGTTCCAGCAATTCTAGCAGTTCAAGTAGCGAAGGGCCGTCCCCAATTAGGGTGATAAGTGCCATTCCAAGTGCAAAATTCGGGATTCGTTCCCTAAATAACGGAACCTTGCTGGTAGAAAGCAATGCAAATGCTGAAATTCACCTATATAATACAAAAGGAAGCCTTGTTCAAAAAGTTTCCATACAAGCAGGTTCCAGCGAAGTAAGGATTTCCGTCCCCGCCGGCATTTATATTGTCAAAAACGCCAAAACCGGGCAAACGTTGAGGATATTTTTGAAGTAGGGGCATGGCGAGCCTTGCCCCGTCTCATGGCGAGCCTTGCCCCGCCCGGCCATAGTAATTTTTTGGCACGCTTTTTGCATTATTAATTCTTGAGAATAGGTCTCTAAAATAGCGAGGAATTAAAAATGCTTAGGTCTCTAAATTCCGGTGTAACCGGACTGATGAATCACCAGGTGCGTATGGATGTTCTGGGTAATAACATCGCTAACGTAAATACAACTGGTTACAAAGGTCGCAGAGTGACTTTTGAGGAAAGTTTCAACCAGCTCGTCAAAGGAGCGAGCCGCACAGACAGCAAAGCGGGCGGCACTAACCCAATGCAAATAGGCTTGGGAGTGAATGTTGGCTCTGTTGACGTTGTCACTGGTCAGGGCGGTCTTAGCAATACGGGCCGCATTTTTGACCTTGCTATTGAAGGCAATGCCTTTTTTGGCGTGAGCGACGGGTCTGGAACCTTTTATACCCGCAACGGTGCTTTCCAGTTGGATGCCGAGGGCTATATTATGTTGCCCACCAACGGCATGGTGCTCCAAGGCAGGATGGCAGATACTTTAGGGAATTTCCCTCCGGGTACAGCTATCGGAAATTTGCAAATTCCTCTGAACCAGCAAGACCCTGCTAAAGAGACCACACAGATCCAATTGGGACGGAATTTGAACTCAGATGGAGACGCTAAAGGTTCTATTGTCTATAGCCAGCCTATGTTCCACCCGGCAGACGGTGCAAGACCTAGTTATCTTGATGATCCTTTACTTGCAAATAGTCCCATTGACCCGGGCCGCACAGAAACTCCCCTTTCATCTTTGTTCGACAGCCAAGGCCGTTCCCTAAATATAAAAGAAGGCGATATTCTTACCATTACTTGGTATGATACAGCTTCAATAATACCGGGTGTTACAACACCTCATGAAGCAAAGTTTAAGGTAGAAAAGCCACCATTGACTGATCCTAGCCTGCCTTATGATCCTACTACTAATCCTTATATTCCTACTCAAGGAATAGTTTGGAATTTGGATCAATTGATAGATGCATATAATTCAGTATTAAATGATAATGGTACAGGTGTAGGAAATACTCCAGTAGTAACTTTAGATCCTAGCGGTGCCCTTAATGTATCACAGCCCGATACTGATGTTTTTAATCTTCAAATAAAATCCAGCAATCCTGAGAGCGATTCTCGTGTAAATACTGCTTTTCACTTTAAGTCTTATTTGGGTCCAGGAGTTGGAAATTATGAAGAAACCGATCCTGTTGATGGAATTAACACTGCTATTCTTTTACGTCCGGCAGAGCAATTTGACATACTGGGAGAATTGATGGACAAAAATGGAAGGCCAATAGCTCCGGGTCTTGAATCAGGCGACCCCATAGATGTCTTTGGCTCGCTTGGCAAAGATTCTATTGAGAGTAATAAATCCACTCCGCTAATTTTTAGAACCTATGAGGCCGGTCCTCCTGAGGTCCTTGCAACCTTACTAGACGACCTTATAAGCAAAATAAGGAACGACTTTAGGCTGCCTGCGGAATATATTGACAAAGACGGCAAGCATATTCAAAGCGTTGGAGTGAAATCTACCAATAATTCCGACAATATGCCAGACGGAATACCACCAGGCGCTATAGTTATTCACGGACAAAAAGGAAAGGATTTCTCAGTAAATGGCTTGCAAGTACGTGCAACAAACTCAGACTCAGACGAAACCGCACCTACATTCTTCAATGGAGCAATGGCCTTCACAACAAAAAGGGCCGCTCAAGATGTTGGCAGAGCAGAAATCCCGGTAAGTGTTTATGATGCAACAGGTGAAGAACATGTATTAAATGTCACATTCATACACACGGGTAAGGTTAATGAATGGGAATGGAGAATAAACGTTGCCGGCAAAGAAGCCATCCTTGAAGGCGGCACAGGCAAAGTGGTCTTTGGAGCAGACGGAACCATAAGCTCATGGCTATACGATAGCGGCTCGCAGTTGGTAATTGACCCACGCAACGGTGCAAGCAATATGTATATAGACTTGGATGTAGGCGGGCCAGGCGACTTCAGAGGCATAACACAGTTTGAAGGTGCATCAACCGTTAACCTGGTTGGGCAAGACGGGTACCCAACAGGCAGCCTCCTAGAAGTGACCATAGATGAATACGGACTCATAGAAGGAACCTTCTCAAACGGAACCTCTCGTCCAATATCCCAAATCATGCTGGTTGACTTCGCAAACCCCGGTGGCCTCTTAGATTTATCAGATAGCGTTTACACAGTCTCTGCAAACTCCGGAGACCCAATATGGGGCAAACCCATAAACCAAAGCAACTCAAAGCTAAAACCGGGTGCCTTGGAAATGTCTAATGTAGATCTATCCGCTGAGTTCACCAATATGATAACCACGCAAAGAGGTTACCAAGCCAACAGCAGAATTATCACAGTAAGCGATTCCATGTTAGAAGAACTGGTAAACTTGAAGAGATAATTGACTAAATAACCAAGAACCTAATGTAGGGGCGTTGCGAGCAACGCCCCTACTTTTTTTTATAACAATGAACTGCCCACCATTCTTCGCTTACAATTTCCTTGCTAACCGTAAAACCTGCTTCCTTAAACCAGTCCAAAATAAAATGCTTTTCGCATTCCAACTGGCCGCTTAAAATAAATTCACCGCTGGGTGCAAGCATTCTTTCTATATGGTTTTTCAAAGGCAAAACTTCTGTGCGTATCATATTGCAAACTATTATATTGAACTTTGATTTTTCGTTAAATGAATCCAAAAAACCTAAAACCGCATTTGGATTGCCCTCTCCGTTTTGCTCAAAATTTTCAACAAGACAAGGAATGGTTAAAGGGTCTATTTCTGTTTGAACCGCAAATTTTGCACCTCTCTTTAAGGCAAACAAAGAGAGAATGCCCGTTCCTGTTCCAATATCTAAAACGCTCTTACCGCAAAAATCCACGCCTTCCATCAGTTGCGCAGCCAGAGCTGTGCTGCTATGTTCGCCGGTGCCAAAGGCGGTCTTGGCTTCTAATGTTAAAACAATATCGCTTGGGTTAGGTGCATAAAAATCTACCCAAGGCGGGCGTACCCAAAGGGAGTCGCTCACTTTTACAGGGGTTTGCCTCTCGCGCCACCATAAATCCCAATCCTTTGCCTCTTCTTCGCCGCAATCAAAATTTAAATGCGGAAACTCGGCTACTATGCTGTCTCGTTCTTCTTTTGTATTTGTATAAAACTTAAAAGCCACGCCTTTTTCTGCTTCAAGTTCTTCTAAACTCACAACCCCAGCTTCAAAAAGCTTAAAACTCTCCAATTCATAATCTTCTATTTCGCAATAACCTATCGCGTAGTAGGAGTAATTCATATTTAATGTATTACAGTCCCGGGGTTTTCCAGAAATTTGGCTCGTCGCGGTCTTCCCAGCGTTTTTTCCCCATTTCTAGCCACTTTCTTATGGAAGCCAAAATTTCTTCGTTTGGCTTTTCCAGTTTTTCTTGGTCTTGACGTTGTTGTTCCAATACGGTAAGGTAATCGCGGGCTTCCTTTGCATTTCCAAAGTAAAGGCAAAGATTGAAAAGAGTGTAAATTGTTTGGCACTCAAGGTCTGCTTTTGGAAAATCAGACATATAAAACGCGGTTTTCAAATGCTCGGCGGCAACCTGCAAAGCAAGGCGATCGTCCATGCCGGCTTGCCTGCAAAGAAGAGCAATGCGAAGCCAATAATTGCCACGCTTAAAATATGCACCTTGAACTTTTGCGTTGGCTTCCATTTCTGCACGGATGTCTGCAAATTGATAGCTCACTATGGCGGCTGCATAACTTCTTGGAATGGTGTACAAAGCGTCCCCAACTCCGGTTTTGTCAAAAAATGCCTTTCTTGTGGCTATGGTTTCTTTTAATTCTCTGATTACTTGCGGTGCAAGCTGGCTTTTTTGATTTTCTCTTGTGGTTCTGTTGTAAAGTTCAAAATCCTTGCGGTCTGGGCTTGCCAAAAAGCAACCGCTACATACGGTTACGCTGGCTAGCAGGTAGTTTACCTCTCTGAATTGCCCTATTGATTTATATACGGGTGCCATAAAAGGGTCATTCATCACAGAGAGAGATTTTGCCCTTAGCTCTTGGGAATTTAGCCCCCACTTTTGGCAAATTGGGCAGTCAACAACCCTTGGGTAAAGCGGTGAATCCTTAGTTGGGTCTCCTTGCGGAGTTTCAAATGCCTTGTCGTTGAATTTGAAAAGAATATCCATTGAACTCTTGGGAACCACCACCTCAGGCTCTTGTGCAGCTGCAGGCATAGAATTGGTATCCCCAACGCCGGGGAATTGCTCTCTAATAACTTGGATGTGTTTCATGTTTATATCTGTGCCAAACTGTGAAAGGTAAGCATCCACCATTTCGGCGCTATTTTTGAAAAGCACCAGCAATCTACGACGTATTTCTTGATCTTCGCTCATGGACTTAGAATATAGAAATTTTATCCAGCCATAGCCAGCCTTTGCCGCTTAAAGCAAGAGAACCTTCATTTGCCGTTAACCAACCCTTTTTTATATAGAGTTCTGCCTTTTTAAGGTCAAATTTTTCCCCAAATTCCCGTTCATAAGCCTCTAGCGATAACCCCTCCCTTGTTCTCAAGGCTAGCCAAATAGCTTCTATTTCCCTACCTTCCTTGCTTGGAATATCCAATGTTAAACCATTTTGGGGGCAGCCGCTCAACACCCATTTTTTCCATGGAACATATTTTCCGCTTGCATTACTGCGAACGCCGTCTAAATAACTGTGTGCAGAAGGGCCTATTCCAAGGTAAGGGCCTCTTTTCCAATAAACCAAATTATGCCTGCTCTCGTGGCTCGGTTTTGCAAAATTTGAAACTTCATATCTATGCAATCCGGCAGATTGTAAAATTTCTGCGGCTTTTAAGTACATTTCCGGGTATAGATGCTCCGGTTGCAGCGGGAGTTTTGTTTTTTTCTTTAAGGTAAGTCCGTAAAAACTCAGATGTTTTGCTTCAAGGTTTACTAAGGTTTTAACATCGTTCAAAAAATTTTGCGTGCTTTGGTTAGGCAGGCAAAACATCAAGTCGCAGCTTCCTGTGCCAAAAGCGGAATTTAATTTTTCAAAGGCATCCAGAGCGGTTTTTGCCGAATGCCTGCGTCCCAACATTTTTAGCAAATCATCATTTAAGCTTTGTATCCCAAGGCTAAAACGGTTCACTCCAAAATCCAAAGCGAGCTGTATTTTTTCGCTGTTCACCTGCTCAGGGTTCCACTCCATTGTAAATTCTTTTAGTTCATTCTTTCCCAAACCCTGCAATAACTTCTGCAAATTTTCCATGCTTAGGGCAGAGGGTGAACCGCCACCTAAATACATGGTTTCAAAATTCACCTTTGTTCTTAATGTTAATTCCCGCAAAACCAAATCAACATACTCACCATGCAGCCTCTCCGGTGCAGGCATCGCGCAAAAATCGCAATAATTGCAAACAGAAGCACAAAAAGGAACATGGATGTATAGAGAAGACATTATAGTAAAAATGTAGAAAACAAAGCAGGGCAACGATATTTACTAAATTTACAATCGCAATGGACATTTTAATAACAAACGATGACGGCATTACTGCATCAAATTTGCTTGCTCTTGCAAAGGCGGCGGTGGAATGCGCGAATGTGAGAGTAGTTGCTCCGCAAAATGAGCAAAGCGGAGTGGGGCATAGCTTTTCTTTTTACCGTTCCTTGCATTTTGCACCTGCAAAAGATTTTCCCTGTGAAGCATTTTGGGTAAACGGCACTCCCGCAGACTGCATTAAATTTGCTTTAAAGCACATTTACAAAGATTTTAAATTTGACCTTGTGATTTCCGGTGTGAATAACGGAGACAATGCAGGTGTTGCATCTTTTTACAGCGGCACGGTTGGAGCCGCAAGGGAGGCCGCTTTATGGGAAGTGCCTGCTATTGCGGTAAGCTTGCGGGAGCAAAGCGATGAAGCTCTTGATTTTGCTTTGAAATGGGTGCAAAAAATTTTGAGAGAAAAAAATTTTACAGGAATGCCAAAAAAAACATTATGGAATTTTAACGTCCCGCAATGCAGCAAAAAAAATCCGTGCAAAGGTGTTAAGGTGTCAACCACAAGCACAAATATGTTTAGCGACTATTATGTAGAAGCAACAGAAAAATCCTATAATTTAATGGGTGGCAAAATTCCGGATTTGCGTGAGGGAACGGATGACTGGTGGCTAGACCAAGGTTATGCATCACTCAGCCCGCAAAGCGTAAATTTAACGGATGAGCAAGAATTAAAAAGATTGCTTTCGCTTGATATAAGTATTTGCTAAGAGCAATGGAAACGCTACTAGCAATATCTTTTGGACTAACGTTTTTCTATTTTTTTCATTATGCCCAAAAAACTCCCTTACGGTCAGAGCAACTTTGCAGATTTAATTGAACGAAACTATGCATATGTGGATAAAACCCGCTATGTTGAGCTATTGGAGAATGAAAACAACACCTATCAATTTTTCATCCGTCCTCGCAGGTTCGGCAAAAGTCTATTCTTGTCCGTATTGGAAAACTATTACGATTTGAGCAGAAAAAATAAGTTTGAATCTCTTTTTAGCAATCTTTACATAGGCAAAAACCCAACGCCGGAGCAGGGAAAATATGCAATTCTCTCTTTCAATTTCTCTGCAATAGACACCGTAAGCGAAGATGGATTCAAAAATGCTTTTAATATGAGAGTGCAAGAAAGCGTAGTTTCATTTTTGGGGAAATATAAAGATATATTTACAAATGCAGAACAAGAAGCCAAAAGAATATGCGAAAAGAACCTCGGAATAGGCTCTTTAGACGTAGCATACCGTTTAGCATCTCTTGCAAACATCCCAATTTTTGCCATAGTAGATGAATACGACCATTTCGCAAACGATTTGGTGGCAATGGGCGACGTATTCTATGTAAAAATGGTTGGCAGGGCTGGCTTGGTCAGGGATTTTTACGAATCTTTGAAAATAGCCACAAGCACGATTATAAGACGTATCTTCATAACAGGCATTACCCCGATG
>LIUI01000107.1 GCA_001462235.1 Fibrobacteria bacterium GUT307 | reverse complement strand
AGGTCCGGGGTTCAAGTCCCTGAATCGCCAAGTTGCTGTTGCTATAGCAATAGTGGGTGTGATTACCAAGATTTTAAGCTGATATTCAAAAAATGTTAAATTTTTCGCATTTTTTTAACATATGCTAAAAATATGTTAAAATTATATACATATTATGACAATATGTTAAGTTTTTTGGAAAAATTTAACATATTTCCTTGATTTATTTATAAAATATATCTAAATTCATGGTATGTTAGATAAAAATTACGTGCCAAATAATGATTTGGCGCCTTTGCCCCCAACTGCGGACATTGAAACTCGCACTATTTTAAGGCGAGCTATTGCTGCAAACCGTGCTCTGGCAGACCTTAAAAATAAGGCAGACCGTTTATTCAATCAGGACATTCTGACTTCCAATATTGCTTTAGCCGAGGCTCGGGACAGTTCGGAAATTGAAAATATAGTGACAACTGCCGATTTGCTGTACAAAGCCGATATTACACCTGAAATTATGCTGGATGCCAATACCAAAGAAATTCGTAGTTACAACCGTGCTATATGGCGTGGTATGCAAATGATTGAAGAGCGGCCGCTTTCTACGAATATTTTTATAAGCGTAATGCAGGAAATAAAGCGAAATACTGCGGGAATTCGCAATATTCCTGGTACGGTTCTGAAAAATCCGTTAACAGGAGAAATTGTTTATACTCCACCTGTTGGTGAAGATGTTATTCGCGAAAAACTCAAAAATCTGGAAGATTTTTTATATCAGCCGCAATATGACGAAATAGATCCGTTGATAAAATTGGCTGTTATGCACTATCAGTTTGAGGCTATACATCCGTTTGCAGATGGCAATGGGAGGACTGGACGCATTATAAATATTCTGTGGCTGGTGCAGAAAAAATTATTGAACCGTCCTATTTTATTTCTGTCCAGATATTTTCTTAATCACAGAGAAGAATATTACAATGGTTTAAGGAATGTCACTTCGCTTGGCGAGTGGGAAAAATGGATTTTGTATGTACTGGATGCCATAGAGCAAACCGCTTGCAATACCGGCGAATTGATAGATAAAATAATAGCAGCACGTGAGGCATGCAAAAATGAATTACAAATATATTTTCCAAAAATATATTCTTTGGATTTGGTGGAAACAATTTTTTCTGCACCATATTTCAGAATGGAAGGTTTTTTGCATAAAAATCCGATAATAAGCCGCCAAACAGCATCAAAACACTTGCATCAACTGTGTGAGCCTTATAAACGAGCCGATGGTTTAACAACCCGTATATTAGAAGTATCGCGCTTAGGCAGAGAGAATATATATTTCAATAAAACAATGTTTGATATTTTGAAAGATAGGGAATAATTTGTCACTCCCGTGAACTCAGCACATCTCTAAAGCGTACTCCAATGTAGGCAATAATGGTGAAAATTGCTAAACAGCAGAGGCTGAATAAAATTTCGTGGTTGTATAATAAGTCATTTACAAATAATAGGAACTTTCCTATAAAATTTTTGCTCAGTTCATAAGACAATAGTTCAGGAGGGTTTTTTGATAAAAACAAGCATACGAATACCAAAGAAGCAAAGAAAGACAAGTATGCAAAATCTCTTTTTGAAAAGCCGGGAATTTCCGGCACGTATTCAAATTCGTCTATTTCTTCTGATGTGTAATTTTTTTTCTCTTCCAGATAGATGCAAAAATATCTGAATAACTTATACATACATCTTAGAATAGAGATTGCATATATAAAAATAATAGAGCCTAATACCACGGCATTAGGATAATAAAGAACAAACAAAAAGGGCAAAAACACAAGCATCCATACAGGGTAAAGAGCCAATACCGTTTCAAGCATTCCTTCCAAAATGTTTTTTAAACTAAAAAAGTATTTCGGTTTATATTCCATGCTCGGTGAATATACAATTTTCTACATTAAGATTCTTAATTGGCTGGTATAAATGCAAACCATTCTTTCAATTCTAAATAAAACCACCGACTTTTTGCAAAAAAGCGGAGTTCCTAATGCAAAGTTGGATTCTCAGTTGTTGCTTGCTCATGGGCTTGGCTTAAAAAGAATGGATTTATTTTTGAATTTTGACCGTCCTCTTTTGGAAAAAGAACTTGCTATTTTACGCCCAATGGTGGCAAGGCGTGCAAAAAGAGAACCCCTGCAGCATATCCTTGGGAGCGTAAGTTTTAGAGGGCACGAAATTAAATGCGATAAAAGGGCTTTAATTCCAAGACAAGAAACAGAACTGATTATAGACATTCTAAAAAACTCTCAACTTATAGCAGATATAGGTACCGGAACAGGTGCCTTGGCTATTGCCGCTGCTTTGGAACGGGATGCAAAAGTTTATGCCTGCGACATTTCAGAAGATGCTCTTGAACTGGCAAAAGAAAATATAGCTTTGCATAAACTGGAAAATAAAATTACCCTTATTCATAGCGATTTGCTTTTTGCCATGCCAAACGATATTAAATTTGATGCCATACTCGCAAATCTACCCTATATCCCGCTCTCGGATGCCGCCGCCCTGCAACCGGAAGTGCTTAACGGAGACCCTCATCTTGCGCTTTTTGGCGGGGCAGACGGCTTGGAGCTCATTCGCAAACTTTTAAATACCTGCGCAAATTATTTAAAACCAAATGCCCCCGTAATTTTAGAAATAGCAAGCGGGCAAGAAAAGCTTTTGCAAAGCGAAAATTTTACGGGCTTGAAATTTGCCGAAACTCATAAGGATTACAACGGGCAAGTGAGATTTACTATATTCAATTGTTGTGCATGATTATGATTTAATTTTATTATTAGCTCTGGGTTTTACTATTGCACTTGGCTTTGGATACATTACCCAGCGTTTGCGACTTTCCCCTATTTTGGGTTATCTGCTGGCTGGAGTAGTGGTAAGCCCTTCTACACCCGGGCTAAGCGTGGACAAACATCTTGCCATGCAACTTTCCGAAGTTGGCGTTATATTGTTGCTATTTGGAGTGGGCTTGCATTTTAGCGTTAAGGATTTGCTTGCGGTAAAACGGGTTTCCTTGCCCGGTGCCATTGTGCAAAGTTTAACCGCTACTGCACTTGCTACCCTATTTTTGCATTGGCTTGGATATTCTTGGGGCGTTGGGTTAATTATTGGCATGGCGGTTTCCGTAGCCAGCACCGTTGTGCTTGTCCGCGTTCTTTCGGATAACAATGTGCTTAATACCTCCCAAGGGCATATAGCAATAGGGTGGCTTATTGTAGAAGATATATTTACAGTATTAATGCTGGTATTGCTTCCTGCACTGGGTGGAATTCTTTTAGACAAGGGCGGTGCAATACCCCTAACCATTTTTGGATTTACTTTGTACGAAGGTGAAACGGGACCTTTAACTATTTTCCTTTCGTTTATTTTTGCTATGCTAAAAATGGGTTTGCTTGCCGTTGTGGTTCTTCTCGGGGGCAAAAAATTTATCCCTTGGATATTGACTCAAATAGCCCGCACACGCTCCCGTGAACTCTTCACTTTGGCGGTCTTGGCTCTTGCCTTGTTAATTGCAACGGCTTCGGTTGCTATTTTTGAGGCGTCTTTTGCTTTGGGTGCATTTTTGGCCGGCATGGCGGTTGGGCAATCTAAACTTAGCGAACAAGCGGCGGCAGATGCTTTGCCCATGAAAGATGCTTTTGCTGTTATTTTCTTTGTAGCTGTGGGAATGCTATTTGACCCGGTGGTGCTAGTTGAGCAAACAAAACTTTTCCTCATTTTAATGGGCATTATACTCATTGCCAAACCTCTTGCCGCTCTTGTTGTTGTAGTTGTCCTTGGCTATTCAACAACCACAGCTTTTACCGTTGCCTTAGCCCTTGCTCAAATAGGTGAGTTTTCCTTTATTCTTTCCGGGGAGGCACGCAAACTCGGTTTGATTACTCCGGAAAAAGAAAGTGTGCTAATAGCCGCCGCCATATTGTCTTTAGCTCTTAATCCCTTATTGTTCCGCTCGGTGCCTTTGCTGGAAAAAATATTGAGCAAGTACAAAAAGTTATGGTCTTTGCTAAACTGGCGGGCTACTCATCGCGTGAGCAAATTAGAACCTGCCAAACACAATAATTTAACCGGGCAAAGAAAAGCCGTTGTGGTGGGCTATGGCCCCGTGGGGCAAACCATTACCCGCATATTCAAAGAGTCCGGGATTCACCCCGTTATTATAGACATGAATGTTGATACAATTACATTCCTCCACGAAAACGGCACAGAAGCGGTTTTTGGGGATGCTTCCAAAGCGGATATTCTCAAAGCCGCCGGCATAGAACAGGCGAGTTATCTTATAATCACTCCCCCAGACCTTGCCTCGCGAATTCCCATAGCAGGCACCGCGCGCCACCTAAACGAAAATGTGATTATATATTCCAGAGCACGCTATATAACCGAGCGCGCAATGCTGGAAAAAATAGGGGTTTCAAAGGTTTGCTACGAAGAAGCCGAGGCTGCCGTAGGCATAGCCGAGATGGTTTTGCAAGACGAAGGAGCAAGTGATGCCCGAATAAAAGCAGAAGTCGCCGATATTCGGGAGCAGTTCGCAAGCGGTTCTTAGGGCTTTGCCCCGTTATTCAAAAAGTGCAACCCAAGGCTGCGAGTGTTTATTTATTAAACAAATCCGAGTGAGAGCCTGTGCGAGATGCTGTTAGTACTAGCCTGTCGTTGTCAATAATATAAATAAGCAACCAGTCGGGTGTAATATGACATTCACGGAGTTTTGAGAATTTTCCGGACAACTGGTGGTCTCTATGCTTGGCTTCCAATGGTTCTTTATTCTGAAGCTTTGTAATAACGCCGTCTAACAATGACATATCAACGCCCCGTTTTTTCATTCGTTTTTCGTCTTTTCTGTATTTGGATGTAGTCTCAAGTTTAAGCATCTTCGTCTTCTTCGGCATCAATATCCGCATGCATTTCCTCCACGGTAGAATACTGTTTTGTTTTTATTTTACCATCAACAATATCCAAGGCTTCTTGCATGGCAGCCAAAGTTTCTTCATTGTATTCAAGTTCCTCTTCTTCAAAGGGAATTCTGCTCGCTTTTGGAATGCAAGTAGTGCGGTATGCTTGGGTCAGAACACTCATAAGCATAAATATACAAATTCACAGAAATTTTTTCCACATTCTCCAAAAAAAATATATATTTATCCATAATGGCGTATAACATTCAAAATCCAGCAAAAGGAGCTTGCAGTGCAGGCCAAGCCTTGCA
>LIUI01000106.1:19139-19474 GCA_001462235.1 Fibrobacteria bacterium GUT307 | reverse complement strand
AAATTATTGCAGATAACAAGGGAAGGTGGCGTTGTTGGCAACATAATTGAGAAGTTTTCATTGGAAAGATTGAATGACAATGAATATTTCATTTCTCTTTTGTTTTACCTCGGAATGCTTACTAATGGCGGTGTTAAGGAAGGGCAGTTGTATTTGAAAATCCCGAATTATTCAATAAGAACCCTTTACTGGGAATACATAGTAGCATACGTCCAAGATTTGGGAGAAACGCAAATAAATACTTCGGAGCTTTCCAATACTCTTAGGGAAATGGCTTTCAGAGGGAACATCACACCATATCTCAATTTCTTCATGGAGAATTTTTTAAAGCGTCT
>LIUI01000106.1:0-18822 GCA_001462235.1 Fibrobacteria bacterium GUT307 | reverse complement strand
ATTGAGAAATACAAAAAAGACCCGCGTTTTGCAAATAGAGACGATATTAAATTCATCGCACTTGTGTTTGCAGGAAAAGGGGATTATGAAGCGAAAGAGGTATGATTTCCACCACCTCGCAGCCATATATATAACATTATGGACGCAAATGTAGAAAAATTTCAGCGATACGCCCTTAAACCTGTTGTGTCAACTTCTATGCCGTCGCCTACCTGCCTAATTATGCCTACACCGTATTTTTGGGCTTCTTCCAATACCGCTTTGTCAAAAGAAAAACCTGCTATGCCAAGATAAACATCATAATCCTTGTACTCAGGAAAATATTTACGGAATTTGCTTACTCTTTCTCCTACCAACTGTTGTACAAAATCCGGGTGAATTCGATTTTTCACTTCTATTAGGGCTAAAGAGCTTCCATTTTCCAAAACAATATCAAACTCCACTTTTCCTGTTTTTTCTTTGTGCGCCATATTTAAGATTATATCATCGTATTTAATACCACCAAAAATCTTTTTTTCTGTAAATACATTCTGAAAGAACTGCTCTGCGTGGTAGCCAATATTATCGTTTATTCCACCTATTTGCTTTGCCAGCTTTTTGTTTTCCTCAACTAAATCCGCAATTTTAGCAGATAATTTAATATCTTCCGCATCGAATCTCGCAAATAAACTCTCAAGTTTAGCAGATAACCTAATATCTGTAGCATCTAAACTCGCAGATAATCTATCAAGCGAATTCGCTATTGCACTTTTAAATTCTTCATCGGTCATAAAAACTCCTCTTAATTCTTTTCCAAATCCTCTATTGTAAATATAATAAAATTTTCGGAAATTTGGGTGAAAAAAATTAATAGCAACAAGTGTTGACGTTATCTATAGAAAAAAACATAAAAACTGTCAACAGTTGTTGCAAAATGAAGGTTTTCGGAACTTTTTTCCTTTAAAACGCGTCTAATGTATTAAACAGCATGAGGCGATAATGAAAAAAGTATTTTTTTGCATAGATGGCTTTTCCTTTAAGCGCATAAGCGACTTTTATAGGAATGAGCATATAAGGCGTTCCAGGCTCAGAATATCTGCTATGGAAACCTATTTGCGTTTTGAGTTGGAGCGCAGATTTGAGTGGCAAAGCGATCCGGAAAATCTGGTGATGGAAAAGCATTTTTACCATCCCGGCATAAAACCTGTTAGAGGAAACCTCTTAAACTTTGAAAAGAACTTAGCCGATTCCGGTTATATAGTTCATTATCAAGGCGAAAATGTATCCGGACCTAGGCCAAACAGGAGCATATTTTATGACTGGATAATATCAAAGAATTTCAAGAAATTTGATATTTTTGCCTTGCTCACAACTCAAGGGCAGTATGCAAATATTTTTAGGCAAAACAAGCAACGCAAAATTCCAAGCATATTGATTGGCTGGGATTCAATTTGCCAAAATTCCTTTGGAGCAAGCAGTTGGTGGAAAACCGATAAAACCTTAATAGAACATGCAAGCGTTTATTGCCCGCTAGAAAGAACGCTTAACATGCACAACGATGAACATCCGCTTACCGGGATTATGTTTGAGAGTTTATTCTCCCCCAAGAGTCTTTTAAGCCAACGGTTCGGTTAAACACAAGTGCTTGCGTTGAATCCTTGTCAACGTAAAAATAGCCGTGCCGCACAAATTGAAACCTGTCATTTGGCTTTGCTTTTGCAAGCAAAGGCTCTGCCTTTGCATGCTTAACTATCCGGGAATTCTTGTCTATATAATCCATATAGCTTTTCCCTTCTGGAATTGCCGCAGGGTTCTCTAGGGTAAAAAGATTTTCAAACAAACGAACTTCAATATCAACGGCATCCTTGCAATTTACCCAATGAAGGGTTCCCTTTACCTTGCGGGCATCCGGAGTTTCACCTCCCCTGCTTGCAGGGTCGTAAGTACAATGTAGTTCGGTTATTTTTCCATCGCTGTCTTTAATTACCTGCTCGCAACGGATATAATATGCACCTTTTAAGCGTACTTCTTGGCCCGGGAAAAGCCTAAAATATTTTTTTGGCGGAACCTCCATAAAATCGTCTCGCTCTATGTAAATTTCCCTGCTAAAAATTACTTTTCTTGTTCCCTGCTCCAAGTTTTCCGGATTATTTTCGGTATCAAGAACATCCTCTTTGCCTTCTTCCCAATTTGTAATCACAACTTTTATAGGGTCTAAAATAACCATTGCTCTTTGCACGCTTTTATTCAATTCTTCCCTTATGCAAAAATAAAGGAGTTGAATATCCACAATGCTATCTGTCTTTGCTACCCCTATTCTATCTGCAAATTCCCTGAGCGAACTCGGCGTATAACCCCTGCGGCGCAACCCGCTTATCGTTGGCATACGAGGGTCGTCCCAGCCAAGGACGTGGTTATTTTCCACTAGTTCGCGTAAAAGCCTTTTACTCATAACGGTATAGGTTAAATTCAAGCGGGCAAACTCAATTTGCCGTGGCAAAACATCCGGCATTTTTTGGCTTGGCGTGTAAGAACCGCTGTCTATCGCGGCTTTGATTTCGTCTAGCACCCATTCGTAAAGGGGGCGGTGCGCTTCAAATTCCAAAGTGCATATACTGTGCGTTATGCCCTCTATCCAATCGCCTATGGGGTGGGCATAATCGTACATCGGGTAAACAACCCATTTATTGCCGGTGCGGTGGTGGGCTACTTTTTTTATGCGGTAAATGGCGGGGTCTCGCATATTCATGTTTGGGCTTGCCATATCTATTTTGGCTCGCAAAAATGCCTCCCCTTCTTCAATTTCGCCTGCTCGCATTTTGCGGAAAATCTCAAGGCTTTCCTGTGCGGGGCGGTCTCTCCAAGGGCTATCTTTGCCGGGGCTTGTGAGCGTTCCTCTATACTCGCTTACATCATCGCCTTTTAAATGGCAAATATACGCCTTGCCTGCCAAAATAAGCTGCTCGGCAAATTCATAGCATAAATCGTAATAATCGCTTGCATAAAATTCCCGTTCTTCCCAGTCAAAGCCAAGCCATTTTACATCTTCCCTTATGCTATCCACATATTCAACATCTTCCTTTGCAGGATTGGTATCGTCAAAGCGCAGATTGCAATGCCCTTTGAATTGCAAAGCGGTTCCAAAATTTATGCAAACGCTTTTCACGTGCCCAATATGCAAATAGCCATTAGGTTCCGGCGGGAAGCGTGTATGCACTTTGTTATACCGCCCGTTTTGCAAATCTTCAACTATAAAGTCCTGTATAAAATTAGAGCCTTCCATGAAAGGGAATGTAGAAAAATTATCTTGTAAGTTCAAGCAATTTTTCCCTTTGCCTTCCGTCCGGTTCTTTTTGCAACGCGATTTTTGCCAAGTAGCGGTAAATGTCTAAGGTTTGGGCATTTGCTTCTTGGCCTCTGGCTTTAAATTCGGAGTATTGATAGTTTGCCGTTAAGTTTGTGAGCAAAAGCGAATCCGCTTCTGCTTCTTCCATACCTAAACTTCTAACCAAACCTACGATAGGCATATTTTCGGAAAACTCCTTATAATCTTCCGGCCTTGCTCCTAGCATAAAATTAACACTTTTCTCAGGAAAATTGTTTTCTATTACCTGCGAAATTAAATCTCCGGGTTCTATGTTTAGATAATTCTTAAAAAGCTGCTTTCTGTACCAGTCGCTATAAAATAAACTCTCATTTATAACAACAACATCCGTTCGATAATTCTCTGCTAATTGCATATACCATAAGGGAAAAGTATCGTTGTCTCCGTAGGTTATTAAAATGCCGTTTTGTGGAACACTGTTCAAAATATTTATAGCAAAATCCCGCGCGATAAAATCCTTTGAACGATTATGCGAATTGAAATTTGTTAAAAAAGGAATTAACCAGGCAAACATTAACCCAAGGGCAGCAAACTTACTCGCTTTTCTGCAAGCAATGGCCGCCATTATCGCAAAAAATAAAAATGCAGGCACAAAAAAATAATCCCTGTTTCTCACTTCCCTGCGAACTATATGCGGCGGATTAGCCATCTTTTTGCCTTGCTCTTCCAAAGCATCTTCCCACGCAAAAATTGTCCTTAACCCATCTGCTCCTTGAGCATTTTTTAACCAAGCACCCCGCATATTAGCAGGCAAAGCATAATAAAAAGAAAATTGCTTATTCAGCTTGCCAAGGCTTGGTAAATCCGGAATTGAATCCGGAACAAATTTTCTAAGCTCCTTGATTTGTGTGTTCCATTGCTTTGCATAAAGACTGTCTGGCCTTGTGCCGTCTGCAAAATTCAAATAAAACACCAAACCTACAGAACTTAGCAAAAACATAAGGCACACCAAAACCACGCCCGGATTTTTTCTATAAAACCAAAGACCTGCAAATACGGCTATTATCAAAAATTCAAAAACTATCCTATGAAAAAACTGAAATTTTTTCCAAAAACCTTCATCCCAAGCACCTGCCACCTGTGCACCCAAAGGAGCCGGGAACCATTGATTTAAATGATAACCCAAATACCCTATGTTTTCGGAAAATCCAAACTGGCTTAAAGGAGATGCCCTGCGATACAAGGCTCGCTCAAACATACTCATATTTCCGTATTGCTTTCTGCTCAGCACATTCCAAAAAGTTTCGATGTTCGCAGGATTATTTTCGTTTAAAAGCGGCTCGGTAGAAGAGCGAATAGGAAGGTACAACTGCGAAGACAAGCTCAAAACTATAAGGAAAACAGCAACGGCAAAAAACTTAACGGGAAACTTTCTGTTTTTCATTAAAACAAAGATTAAAATCGCAGGCAAAGGCAACAAAGTAAAAGTGTGTAAACCAAGTCCCAAAAAGGATATATATAAAATGAAAAGCAAATATTTATGTTTAAGAGTTTCTTTCCATTTTAGCACAGCCCAAATTTCAAGCATTATAACAAACATTGAAATGCTATAACTGCCGGCCTCTACGGCATTGAACCAAAATGTATCGCCAAAAAGAGAAATTGAAGCGGCAAAAAATCCCAGCAAATTTCGCAAATTTCGTCCAAAATAAATTCGCTCATCGAGTTCTTTTGGCAAAATTTTTACCGTGATTTCAAAAATGAGCAAGCAACACAAAATAGAACTTATAACGCTGAGCAAATTAACAGCAAAAGCAGGCCCGCTTATCCAACCGAACAGCAAAATAAAAAAACGCCCAAGCAAAATAAAAAGCGGATAACCCGGCGGGTGCGGAATGCCCAAAACATTGGACGCGGCAATAAATTCACCGCAATCCCAAAAACTCACCGTACGTGCCATTGTAAAGCCGTAGCCAATAGCACCTAACAAAAGAATAGCAAAACGTTCCATACAAAAAAGTCCCCACCTATTTAGGTGGGGACTTGTGTAAATTTATGAATTAACCAAGTCTCTTTTCAATTGCTACCAATTCGTCTTTCAACTCTTGCGGCAATTTGTTTCCAAACTTGGGGTAATGGTTTGCGCGAATATCGGCAATTTCCTTTTTCCAGCCGTCCACATCCACAGAGAGAATCTCTTTGAGAACGTCTGCGCTTACGGAATCTGGTTTGTCAAAGTTAGAAGCCTCCGGCATTAAGCCTATCTGGGTTTCAATCGCTTTGCCAGAACCATCGCATTGCTCAAAAATCCATTTGAGAACGCGGCTGTTTTCTCCGTAGCCCGGCCATGCAAACTTACCGTCTTTTTTGCGGAACCAGTTTACAAAGAAGAATTTTGGCTGGCTTGCAACAGGAATTTTTTTGCCAAGCTCAATCCAATGCTTAAAGTAATCACCCATGTGGTAGCCACAGAAAGGCAGCATTGCAAAGGGATCGCGGCGAACATCGCCAACCTTTAAGTCAAGAGCAGCAGAGGTAATTTCTGAGCCAACTATTGAACCCATAAACACGCCGTGATTCCAGCTTGTTGCCTGGTGAACCAACGGAATAGTGCTTGGACGGCGGCCGCCAAACAATATGGCATCTATTGGAACTCCATCCAAATCCTCAAATTCTTTAGCAATAGCAGGGCATTGTTTTGCAGGCGCGGTGAAGCGGCTGTTGCCGTGAGCGGCAGGTTCTTGGCTCTTATTGCCTTTGTCTTGTACCCACTCTTTGCCTTTCCAGTCAATCAATTTGCCTGGAGCATCGTAGCCAATTTCTTCCCACCATACATCTCCGTCTTCGGTTAATGCAACGTTGGTGAAAATTGTGTTCTTCTCTATTGAGTGCATAGCATTTGGGTTGGAGTGCATGGAAGTACCAGGTGCAACGCCAAAGAAGCCCGCTTCCGGGTTTATTGCATAGAGCTTGCCGTCTTTGCCTGGACGCATCCAAGCAATATCGTCGCCTACGGTTTCCACTTTCCAGCCGGGTATTGTTGGAATTAACATGGCAAGGTTGGTTTTTCCGCAAGCGCTTGGGAAAGCAGCTGCAATGTATTTCACCTTTTTATCTGACTCTCTTGTGATTTTCAAGATAAGCATGTGTTCTGCGAGCCATCCTTCGTTGCGGGCAATGATGCTTGCAATGCGAAGAGCCAAGCACTTTTTGCCAAGCAGGGCGTTTCCACCATAGCCGGAACCGTAGCTCCAAATGGTTTTTTCTTCTGGGAAGTGCGCAATGTACTTTTTATCAAGTGGTGCACAGGGCCATTTGCCGTTATCGCTTTCACCTGCTGCAAGAGGCTTGCCTATGGAGTGCAAACATGGTACAAATTCGCCGTTAGAACCCAAAACATCCAAGACTTTTGAGCCTATGCGTGCCATTATGTACATATTTATCACTACATAAGGAGAGTCGGATATTTCAACGCCGATTTTTGCAATAGGAGAACCAATGGGTCCCATAGAGAATGGGATTACATACATGGTTCTGCCTTTCATGCAGCCTTTGTAAAGGTCGGTCATTGTTTTTTTGAGCTCTACTGGGTCTATCCAGTTGTTTGTTGGGCCGGCATCTTCCTGGGTTTTGCTGGCAATGTAAGTGCGGCTTTCAACACGAGCCACATCCGAAGGGTCGGAACGGAACAAGTAAGAATGAGGGCGTTTCTTAAGCGGTGTAGCGAGACCTGCATCTACAAGTATCTTCACCATATCATCGTATTCCTCTTTTGAGCCATTGCACCAATAAATGGAACTAGGTTCAACAAGGGCGGCTATTTCATTAACCCACGCGTTTAGCTTTGCGTGGCTAGAAGGGCTGCTATTGGACATACTGTATCTCCTGGGTTGAATAGAATATTTCGCATATAATATAGAAAATTCGGCTTCTCATAATTGAAATTTGGGCACAAGATAACCGTTCAGCAACTCCGCTACTGCAATAATTTGTCCATCGCTAGACACAAATACAGGATTTTCACTCGCCGTTAAGCACTGGCCGCTAGCCACAGCTACCGTCATCCCATTCAAAATTTTTTTTGCCTGTTCCTCGCTCACTTTCACAATTTCCCAACTTAAAAGTTCCTGCGGCAAAATAGGCTTATCAGAAGCACTTTCTACGGAAATACCGCCTATGGCTAGCCGCCTTATGTTGCCTGCTACGCCGCAGGTTCCCAGCCTTTCTGCTATGTCTCTGGCTAGGGAACGGATGTAGGTTCCTTTGCTGCATTTGCAATAAATTGAGAATACTTGGCTTGGTTGGCTGGGTTCATTGGGTATGCGGTGCAATTTGTGAATGAAAATTTTTCTGGATTTTAATTCAATGTCTTGGCCCTTTAATGCAAAATCGCTGGCTCTTTTGCCGTTTATTTTTATGGCACTGAACGCAGGCGGTATTTGCTCTATTTCACCTTTGAATGCTTGCAAAACGCTATCCATTTCTTTTGCGGTTCTTGCGGCGTTGCTGTCTTGTTTTAATATATTGCCTGTGGGTTCCAGAGTGTCTGTTAATATTCCTAAGTGCAAATTGAATGAATAAACTTTTTCTTGTGCTTCTATGTAAGGCAATAACCTTGTGCATTTTCCAAAAGCCGCTACTATTAAACCGCTCGCCGCAAAATCCAAGGTTCCCGCATGGCCAACACGCTTTGTTCCAAAATTGCATTTTACCGCATTTAATGTTTTAAAAGAGGTAATGCCAATCGGCTTGTCTATGAGTACAAAAGCGGAGGACATATCAAAGCATCCTCACAACTCTCCTTTTTCTTTTAATTCGTGCAGGATTTCGTTTATGCGGGCAGCATTTTGCAAACCTTCGTCAAATATAAAATGAAGTTCGGGAAATCTGTAGGTTGTTATGAGTTTTGATAAATGAGAACGTATAAAACCTGCCGATTGTTGCAAAGCGTTTAAGCTTTTCATTTGCTCTTGCTTTGTGCCCATAGCAGAAATTCTCACCGTTGCATAAGAAAGGTCTGGGGTTACATCAACATGAGAAATAGAAACAAAACCTACATTAGGATTTTTTAACCCGCCTTGCAAAAGAATGGAAATTTCCTTTTGTATAAGCGAGCCTAATCTCACCGTTCTTAAACCCATTTTTTTTTTCATTTATACCCCTTTGCTCTCCTTTGCTACATCTGCAAGGGTGCGGGCAACAGATATTTGCTTGAAGAATACCAAGGTATCACCCTCTTGTATGTTCTCGTAGCCTTTAAGCCCAATGCCGCATTCAATACCGGATTTAACGGAAGAAGCATCGTCTTTTTGCCGCTTTAAGGATTGTACTCTTGTAATGCCAAGTTCAACGCCATCTCTATAGACATAAACCTGAGACTCTCTGTCCACTTCTCCGGTCTTTACCATGCAGCCTGCGATTAAGCCAACCTTAGGTATTTTAAATACTTGGCGAATTTCTGCCTCACCTGTTACCTCTTCTTTTGAAGCAGGTTTTAGCAAGCCTTCTATTACACCCTTGATTTCGTTTGTAGCATCGTACATAACACGATAGGTTTTAATTTGAACGCCCTCTTGCTCTGCAAGTTCTCTTATGGAATGAGACGGCATTAAATGGAATGCTATTATAATAGCATTGGAAATAGAAGCTAAATGGACATCGTCGTCGTTAATTGCACCAACGCCTTTGCGAACAATTTTGATTTTAATTTCATTATTGGAAAGTTTAATCAACTGCTCGGATAGAGCCTCGCAAGTACCTGCCACATCGGTTTTTACAAGCAGGTTGAGTTCCGATATGCTGCCGGTTTTTGCTTCGTCGTAAGCTTGTTCCAAAGACATGCGTGCTTTGAAGAGCAAGGCTCTTTCGCGTGCGGTTTGCTGGCGTTTTAATGCTATTTCTGTTGCTGCTTGGTCGCTTTCTACAACAATCAAATCGTCTCCGGATTGAGGCGTGCCGGTGAAACCCAGCACTTGGCAAGGCGTGCTTGGAACAGCTTCTTTTAGGCTATCGCCTCGCTCGTTGAATAAAGCACGAACTCTGCCGCTGTAATTTCCGCAAACAAAACTGTCGCGAACTCGCAAAGTTCCGTTTTGAACCAAAATTGTAACCACCGTTCCTTTGCCTGCATCTAAACGGCTTTCTATAACAGCTCCTCTTGCGCTGGCATCGGGGTTTGCTCTTAATTCCAAAACTTCTGATTCTAATGCCAAGACTTCCAACAATTTGCCTATGCCTTCGCCTGTTTTAACGGATATTTTTACACAGCTTACATTACCGCCCCATTCATCTACTTGAACACCTCTTTCCGAGAGTTGCGCCATGATTTTATCTGGGTTTGAAGTGGGCAAATCAACTTTGGTAATGGCTACCACAATAGGCACTCTCTCTGCTTTTGCAAGTTCAATGGATTCCACAGTTTGCGGCATTACCATTGAATCTGCGGCTACTACCAAAACTATAACATCGGTAACTTTTGCGCCGCGAAGACGCATTGCATTAAATGCTTCGTGGCCCGGAGTATCCAAAAATGTAATTTTTCCATTTGGAGTTTCTACTTCGTAAGCACCTATGTGCTGAGTTATGCCGCCAAATTCCCCGCGAACAACATTGGTTTTGCGAATGTAATCAAGAAGCGAGGTTTTTCCGTGATCCACATGACCCATAACGGTTACAACCGGGTGCCTTGGCTTTAGATTTTCTGTAGCATCTTCTTGAATGCCAAAAGTTTCTTCCTTATATTCTTCCATCAGTTTAGCTTCAACACCAAACTCTCCGGCAATGATTTCTACCATTTCAAAATCCAGCCGCTCATTTATGGTAATCATTTTACCCATTTCCATGCACTTGCCTATAACGCTGGCAGAGGGCTGGTCTAAAAGGGCGGCTAATTCTCCAACTGAAATTGCAGCAGAAACTTGTATGGTTTTTGAAAGTGCATCGCCTTCGGTTTGAATTTTATCTTTGCTATATACTTTTTTAATAGGGGTTTTTGATAGAGAAACCATAACATCAGAAACTCTTTTTTGAGCCTTTTCAACGCTCTCTTTTTGAATTTCCTTTTCTTTTTGCGAATCTCTGCCTTTTTTGCCCCTGCCCTTTCCACGGGAATCCCCATGGCCGCCACCTTTGCCGCCACGTGTTCTGTTGTCTAAAAAGTCTTTATGAGCAGGTGTATTTGCAGACAAAACATCTTGAAGGGTTGTGCCAAAACCACCCGGGCGGCGAATTTGTGCGCCTGCTTGGGCTTTGTTTTCTGTTTGCCTTGGTTGAACGCGTAAATTTCCGCTATAACCGGTTGCAGAAGTTGGTTTGTGACCGCCACCGCCGGCACCGCCGCCGCCATCTCGGTTTTTGCCGCCTCTGTTTGCGTTCCTTTGGTGACGCATAGCTGCTTTTTCTTGCTTGCTCTTTTGGATTCTTGCCAAAACAGCAGGGTCTATAACCTTAGAAACATCCGCAGTAAAACCTGCTACTTTCTTTGGCTCGTTTTGAACGGTTTGAACATTTTGAACGTTCTGAACGTTTTGAGTTGGCTGCGATTCAGGTTTTTCTGCTGGAGCAGGTTCGGACTTAGCAATTGGCTCAGGGACAGAGGCAGGTGGAGAGGAAATATTCTTTTCTGGTTTAGGCTCGGCTACTTCTTTTGGCTTTAATGCCGTGGTTTTTGGTGGAGTTGCCTTTACTGGCTTGTCCAGCTTTTTTAATGTTGTAAGCGACGCACCTCCGCTACCAGCACTTGGCTTGTCTTCTGCTTTTGGCTTTTTAATCCCCTTGTTTGCGGGTTTTCTCTTTTGCGCAGCACGAATGTCATTCAAATAAGAATCCAGAGCTACCTCAGAAACTTTTGTGTTCACAGACTTGACAGTCACACCATTCAAAGTTTTTCCAACTAAAAAGCTAAACGAGTCACCCTGGTCAAAGGAATGCTTTTCTATCCATGCTCGAATTGATATCAGTTCATTACTCATCAGAGTTTATTGCCCCACTTGGAGAAGGTTCTTCCGTATTTTCCTTGCTGTTAAACAATGTATCTAAAGATGCTGCTTTTTTGACAACGGTGCGAGGGTCTTGAGAATGTATCAACGTTTCTCTTTCCTCTTCGGAGCTATTTGTCCAATCGGATTCGCTGAATATGCAAATCTCTTTACCTAGCAATAAACCCGCAAGACGAACAGCCTGCCCCTTGTCTCCTATAACAACCCCAACATCTTCATCGCCTACCACCACTACAGTGCGAGGCGGATTAAAGCCAGGAACTTCAAAGGTTTTTATAATGTTAACATTATTAGTTGCACCAAGCGCCCTGCGAAAATACACTTCCGGATCTGGATCCCAATGCACCACGTCTATACGCTCGTTGTTCAGTTCTCTTGTGATCGCTTGTATGCGTTGTCCTTTAAGGCCAATGCAAGCACCGGAAGGGTCCACTCTATCGTCTCTTGAAAAAACGGCGACCTTGGCACGGTAGCCCGGTATGCGAACTATGCCTTTTATCTCTATTGTGCCATCGTAAACTTCGGGAATTTCTTGCTTGAACAACTCCCTTACAAATTCCTTGCTCACTCTGGATAAAACCACTTGTGCACCAACACCTTTGGACGGCTCAGATATGCTGTCTATAACAGCTTTTACAGATTGCCCTATTTTCCAGCGATCTTTGCTCATGCGATGGTTGTTTGGGAGTATTGCATCCACATTGCTGCCTATGGATATTATGGCATTGTTCTTTTCAATCCTCAGAACCTGCCCGTTTATCAAGGTGCCTATTTTGTTTTTGAAAATCTCAAAAATGCGGTTGCGCTCAACCTCATTCATTCGCTGCTTTAAACGCTGGCGAGCTTCTTGTATAGCTAGGCGGCCAAAATTATCAAAGGGAAGTTCAATTTCCAGCATATAACCAGCTTGAGCCTCAGGGTGATACTCTTTAGCTTGCTCCTCCAGCATATAATGCTCATCCATCTTCTCAACATCTTCTGGGGAGAGAGCAGAATCATAGTCTGGAAAATCGTCAACCACTTCCACTCGAAGCACAACCTTGATGTCTTCGGTATCTGGGTCAACATCCACCTCTATATTTTTATGCAGTTTCATATACTTACGAGCTGCTGCTATAAGCGATTCCCTAAAAGCAGAGAATACTTCTTCTATGGCAACGTTTTTCTCCTTTGCCAAGATTTCTAATGCACCTTTTATCATGCTCGTTTTTTTTGCGGTTTTCTTTGCCATTTTTCACCTTTCTTAAAGTTGTACCTTTGCTGTTAAAATTTCACTCATTTGAATACAGGTTGCCGTATCCAAAGTTATTGAAGTGTCCCCTACCGATTTCAAAATGCCCTTTATCGCTTTGCCATCACATTGAACTCGGAGTTTTTTGCCTAAATTCCTCTCAAAATCCCTTTTTGTTTTAAGAGGCCTATCCAAGCCCGGAGAAGAAACCTCTACGGTATAGGCTCCTTCTATTATATCCAAATTTTCTTCCTTATCCAGTTCTTCGCTTAAACAGCGGCTAACTTTTGCGCAGTTTTCAACATCAACTCCACCGTCTTTGTCTATGAAGATTCTTAAAATCTTGCGTTTACCTGCACTGAATAAGTCTTTTTCAATTAAATCAACGCCGGCGCGTTCACACGCGCCAAGCACTAATAAATCTAATTTGGACGAACTTTCCAGATCTGCCTCGTTATTTGTTATGGCAAATATAGAAAAATTTAGCCTTTGATTTTGTTATCTACCCAATCTGCGTTTACTTTTACTTCAGTCACAGATTTAGCGAATGCGGCTTTTTCCTCTTCGGTCATTTTGACTTCAAGGATTTTTTCAACGCCTTTTTCGCCTATAACCACGGGAACCCCACAGTAAAGGTCTTTAACGCCATACTGCCCGGCAAGCTGGGCTGCGCAGGTAACAACACTTTTTTTATCTAGCAGGTATGCCTCTGCCATTTTAACAGCAGAAACTCCCGGGCTATAGAATGCAGAGCCTGTTTTTAGGAGATTGACAATTTCGGTGCCAGCATCTGCGGTACGTTTTGAAAGTTTGTCAAAAACTTCTTTGCTCATGAGCTGCGGGAGCGGAATGCCACCTACAGAGACAAAGTCGTAGAGGCTAACCATAGAAGGTCCATGACCGCCCATTACAACGGCTTGAACATCTTCTGCGGCTACGCCGAGTTCCATTGCAACAAAGCAAGCTAGGCGAGAGCTATCTAAAACGCCTGCCATGCCAACTACCTTTGCAGAAGCAAAACCTGTGATTTTTTGCATTGCATAAACCATTGCATCAAGGGGGTTTGTTACCACTATAACAAAAGCATTTGGGGCGGTATTTTTAATAGCCGTGCCAACTTTTTCAATAATGCCGTAATTTACTTCCAATAGGTCGTCGCGAGTCATGCCCGGTTTGCGGGGAACGCCTGCGGTTACTATAACAACATCCGAACCGGCAATATCGTTGTAGTTGTTTGTGCCGCTCAAAACAGCACTGGTCTTGAGCGGAAGCCGGCCCTCCATAATGTCTAGAGCCTTGCCCTGAGGCACGCCTTCTACAACATCCACAAGCACAACGTCTCCAAGTTGCTTTTGCGCCAAAACAAGCGCCATTGTGCCACCAATTTGCCCTGCGCCAACAAGCGCAATTTTCTTTCTAGCCATAAAAACCTCAGTCTTTGAATTCCAATGTAAAATAGAAAAATGAAAGCTACTTTTAGAACACGTAGCCTACGGAAAATTTTCCGTAAATATTTTGCATATCATCGGAAATGCCGTTGAAGTCGCTTGGGAAAACAGATAAAAGGCCATAGTTGAAATCAAAAGAGAGTAAAATGTGTTCGTTATATGGCAAATAATTTAAACCTATGTTGAGACCGGCATCATAGCCCCTAAGCTCTTTTGAAAAATCATATTCTCGGTGGTCAATCCGTGTGTCACCGGTACCGTCGCTTTTGTTTAAAGATCCTTCGTTAGCCGAGCCTTTAAATTCACCATTTAGCAAATAAGCATAGTAAGCACCCGCATAAACAGAAAAACTCTCAGTAAAAGCATAGTGAGCTAAAATAGGTAAGCCAAAATAGTTAAAGCTTATTTCTGTGTTTACCATTCCGTCGAATTTTCCATGAAGATCCCCAAGGCTCATGGAATATTCCTTTACTCTGGCGGTGCTTTTCATCCCTTTGTTATCGGAACGAATTCCCGCAGAAATTCCAATTTTCTCACTTACCCATCTAAGGGCTACCGCCTCTATTGTTGGAGCAATGCTTGGGTTATAACTTTCTATCTTGTTTATGTTGCTCGGCATGGGAAGCGGCATTGTGCCACCAAGATTGAGACCTATCTTTGCAGAAAAATCCCAAATATTTTCTGCGAAAGAAAAAACGCAGAACAACAGTAAAAAAAATAAAAAACTCTCAACTCTCAACTCTCAACTCTCCACTTCAAAAGTCTATTATCTCAATTTCATCAACTATCAGTTTGCTGCCTATTTTACCTGAAAAATTATCACCGTCTTTGCTTGAGGCAAAAGACATGCCTAGTTTATAGCGGTGATTTTGAAAATCTGGCTCTTCACTGTATTCAAGTTTCAGTTCAAAGGAATGAAATCCATCGCCTGTAGTTTTCGAGCAATTCTGTTTGCGTGTTTCTGCTATAATCAAACTTGAATTGTCATTGTCTCTGTTTTTCACGGTCAGAGTTGTGTCTCCTCCACCCGGCAAATCGCTCCGATAAAATGTGACAATCATGCTACAGGAATCATTGGGGCCGTGCGGAATCGTATCGTTGTTCATAAAAGTACCGGGACCTTCTTTATACTTGTAGTAGCCTGTTATTTTCTTTGGCTTGGATGGGTAAGGTCTCCCTATTTCTGTCATGTCTAATTCATTCTTCCCTAAGTCAAAATTGAAATTCCCCAAAATGAGATTTCCAGAGAATAAAGGCTTTTGCAGCGACATATCACCTACAACGGTTTCCATAAGCACGGCATTGCCACTATAGCCCCCCGTAGTTTTCCTTGTAGGGTAGTTTTCCGGGTTTTTGCTATCTCTCTTAAGTATTGGCAAAGCCCACGAAATCCCTTCATTGCCGCTTGTCCATCTAGAATTTGAACCTGATGGAATATCGTATTTGCTTGTACCGCTAGGTAAAGACCAAACTTCAAAGCTGTATTTTTTTGGAACGGTAATGTCTATTTGCACAGAATAACTATTGATATCGCCGTTCTCTGCCGTTACAATATATTTAAAACCCTCCACAGTCCAATCATCTCCGCTTGTGGAATATGACGCACCGGGTGAAACTGTAATCTCCGGGCTTCCATTTATTAATACTTCGTAATTGGAGGCTTCAGTCCATATATAAACCAATTTTTGATCATTTTTTATTTCGCCTTCTACGCCGGCTACTTTAAAAGATACAATGTAATTTTTACTGCTCTTCACATTTTCCGAAGAACAAGAACCCAACAAACCAGTGAAAACACAAGCTAGAATGAATATGCTTTTTTTCATAGCTCTAATATACAATTATTCAAGCCAAAAAAAATATTTTTATCCCGCTAAAAGAGCGTTTTATCCAATGCTTTTAATGCTTCTTTTGCTGCATTTTGCTCAGCTTCCTTTTTTGAAAAGCCCGAGCCTTGCCCCAAACGCCTGCTGCCTGCGCTAACAGCCATTTTGAACTCCCTTTTATGAATTTCGCCCCACTCCTCCAAAAGCTCATACACAGGTGCGCCAAGACCCTGCTTCTGGGTTATTTCGTTTAAGAGAGTTTTGGGGTTTTGGAAAATTTCGCTTTGCAGAATTTCATCTTCTTTGGAAAACAGGAATTTTGAAAGAATTTCCCTGCATTTTTCAATGCCCTTATCCAAATAAACCGCACCCACAAGGGCTTCAAAAACATCTGCCATAAGGGCAGGATTTTTTTTGTCAACACTTTCTGCTGCTATCAAATATAAATGCAATTTTAAATGTTTAGCCACGCCTGCTAGAACCGTGCCGCTAACTATGGCTGCTTTCTTCTTTGAAAGTTGCCCTTCGTTTTCTTTTCCATACCTTAAAAACAAAAATTCCGCAGTCAAAAAACTGACAACGGAATCGCCTAAAAATTCCAAACGTTCATAAGTTTCAAAATCTAATACAGAAAACCCTTGCTTGCAAGAGCTATGGGTAAAGGCTTGTTTTAGCAGGCCCTTATCCTTAAAGGAGCAATTTAAGGTTTGCTCCAATTTCTGCATTATTTCTCGGACAAGAACGCAATAACATCGCCAACCGTCTGGAACTTTTCAGAAACGGTATCTGGTATCTCAACCTTGAATTCGTCTTCCAAACCCATTACCAATTCGGTACGGTCAAGAGAATCTGCTCCCAGATCGCTTGTAAAGGAAGCTCCTTCCACAATCTGCTCTTCCTTGACATCTAGTTTGTCAAGTATAACTTTTTTCACTCTACTGGCAATTTCTTCGTTAGCCATTTTCTTTTCTCCTAAGGATATGTTATTCCAAAATATAGAAAAATTACGAGCCAAGCCCGCCATCTACGCCTAGCACCTGCCCTGTAATGTATGCTGCCTCATTTGAAGCCAAGAATGCCACGGCATTAGCCACGTCTCTAGGGTTGCCCAAGTCTTTTAGAGGGATTGCCTCTTTGTACTTAGCTATAACCTCCGGTGCCAGCTTGTCTGTCATGGCGGTTTTAATAAAGCCTGGGGCTACGGCATTAACCGTTACTCCGCGGGCTGCAAATTCCATGGCATTGGATTTGGTTAAGCCTATTATGCCTGCCTTGGAGGCTGCATAGTTAGATTGCCCAGCTTGGCAGCGAATGCCGTTTATAGAAGCCATATTTATTATGCGTCCGGAGCGGTTGCGTAAAAGATGCGAACTAATAGCCTTGGTACAAACAAAAGCGGCACGCAAATTAACATTAAGCACAGCATCAAAGTCTTCTTGCTTCATACGGACAATAAGGTTATCGCGGGTAATGCCTGCATTGTTCACCAGAATATCTATCTTGCCAAAATCAGACAAAATCTGCTTGAACACTTCTTCTACCACTTCCGGGTTGGATACATCGCAAGCATAGCCTTTGCAGGTTACTCCAAGTGCCTCAACTTCTTTAATTGAAGAAGCATCGCCCAATTGAATGTCCAAGATTGCCACGTTTGCGCCGTTCTCTGCCAAAACTTTTGAAATCTCCAAGCCAATGCCACGGGTAGCCCCTGTGACTATTGCATTTTTGCCTTTCAAATCTATCATAAAACCCTCTTTTTGTTTAGCTTGTAATATAGAAAAAAGTCTTTTTCTATATTTACCCCACAAATGTTATTTAAAATTAAAATAAACGTTCTCTGGCGGAGCCTAATATATAGGCTCTTTGTTTTAATGGTTCTGCTTTTTATAGGTTGTGCTTCCACAGAGCAGGCAAAACCCGTTGCGGAACAGTTTGAACCGCTGAATTTTTCTGTATGCAAAACGGATGAATTCAGCGGTTTTGGTGTTGGAGCACATGAAAATGAGGCTTTGAGCGAGGCTCATTCCGCATTGGCAATGCAAATAAATTCGTCTGTTAAGGTAACAGCAGAACACATGGTAAATCAGCATGTTTCAAATGGAAAAGAAAATTTAAACTCTATGTATGAATCCAAAACAACTACGGAATCAATCCTGCCAAATGCTCATGATGCCCGGATTGCAAGCAAAAGACAAAACGGGAATAATAAAATAAGCATAGTTGTATGCATGAGCCATTCAGATGCCGCCAAAGGCTTCGTTGAACGGCTCAGACCTATTGCCGCTTCTCTTGAGTTTACGGCAAATGCCGCTATTGAGGAAAAGCACCCGAAGCTCAAAAGCGAGGCGTGGCATAAAACACAGCAGATTTGGAATGAGTTTGTAAGGCTGTATTCCGTGATTCAAGGTTTAGATAATGATAAAGCCGCCCTCTTTGAGCCTATTGCCGCTCTTTACGCAAAAGCCAAAGACGGCTACTTAGGTTACTGCCAAACTGCCAAACTGTATTGGAACCCTGAGCAAGATACACCATATTCGGAGGTAGCCTTTTCAAAGCTCTCCAAAAACCTGAAACTGGAAAAAGCAAGTTGCAAAGGGCATGGTATTTCACTTATTTACAAAAATACCGGCCACGAATGCAAGCACAGTGGAATGTTCAGGTGCTCGTACAAGCCCTCTATGCTTATAGCCTCGTGTTATGACGAAGAATACCGGCTTTTGGAAAACTCGAATGTGGAGGTTTTTCAGAATGTGGAAGAAGTTGCTTTGAGAAAATTACGTGAAAAGCTGGAATACGAATCTTTTTGGAACAAATGGGAACAAGAAATTAAACAATGGAAACCGGTATGCGAATAACACAAAACTTATTTATTTTATGTTTGCTCCTAGCTTCCCTCGCCTTTGCTCAAAGGCAGAGAGTAGTAGTGTTGCCTTCGCTTGCTACACCAGACACAAAACTCAATCCCAAACAGAAGGAGCAATTGACGGAAGATGTGCGCAATATTGCAACTAAATTG
>LIUI01000105.1 GCA_001462235.1 Fibrobacteria bacterium GUT307 | reverse complement strand
GGTCTACTCGCCGGCAACACTTACATAGGTTTCGGTGCTGATGGAGAAGTTAAAGATGCTACCTTTAAAATTAGAGCGGGCATAAGAGGCAACACAGTATTATCTGGTCCCGATCGTTATGAAGCGAATGTGGAGGTTACTCTTGTAGGCTTATTTTAACCATTTTCCGGGAACCCTTAGGGGTTCCTTTTTTTATGTTTAGATTTTTTTTGCTATTAAGCTTTACGGGTCTTTATGCTGCTTTGCCAACTTTGCAAGTGGAGCATGAGCATAGCGGTAGCTTTGATATAACAATTCCAAGCGAAGATGAACGCTTGATTACTTTTTCTTTGGATAATCCGGATAGAGTGCCTTTTTCTATTAAAATGAATTTTAAAAATAATTGCTCAATAAAGAATTTAAGAACAGAAAGAATTGCTGTACTATTGACTTCTATTAAATTGCGCATGGACAACCGAATTATATACACTTGGGAAAAAAACAAAAGCCAAAATTATTGCGAATTTTTTATCGTTGATTTTTCTGAAAATATAAAAAATAATTATACAATTGAACTACTGGGTTCTTGGGGGCACGGCGGCGAAGGATTGCAGGCCGGCATCTACGAAGAAGCCGTGAATTTTCTTGTCACAGAACCACAACCATCAAACTAGGAGCTTTTTATGCCTTTGCTTTTTATGCTTTTCTTCGCTTGCATTGCCAATGCAGGCTTTAATGTTACCCCCCCTGTAATAAAACTGCAAATAAGCAGAGGAGAATACAACTCCTGGGCAGAGATAAGCCATAGCAGCGGCGGTATTGTGCCCGTTGAATTGATTATGTATGAACGTATTATTGACCTTGACGGCAATATCAAAGATACTATTGCCCCCACAAAAGATTTTGTGATAAATCCCTCTCAAATTCTGCTCTCTCCAAAACAAAAAGCAAAAATCCAAATAGTCTATAGAAACAGAAAAGAAATTGATACGGATAAATTATATTCCCTTATGGTAAAAGAAAGACCCATACCTAAGGGTGCGGAAGAAACAGGCGAAGCAACAGCCGGCATTGTGATTTTGGTGAATTATAACGTGCCTGTTGCTTTGGAAACGGGCAAACCCGGCATTTTGAGTTTTGTCTCTTCTAAAAGCTTGGATAGCGGCAAAGTGGAACTCATTATGGAAAACAAAGGCAAAGGACGTTTTTCTTTTGATGGTGTGAGCTTGTATGTTGGAAAAGAAAAAATTGCCGGATATACGGGCGGGACAAATTCTTTGATGCCCGGGCAAAAACGGCGGTTTGTATTTAAACACCCGCAACCGCTAAAAGCAAATGAAGCTTACTTTGCTAAATAGCAAATTTAAACCGATAATTATATTCGCACTTCTATTTGGAATAATACACGCAGAAGAGAATTTAACTGATGTATCCCAGAGTGCAATAGATACCGGTTTTGTAACAGAAAAAGATATTAAAGACGACTTATTCAGGAAAGTTTTCAAAACAGAACCACCGCCGCGAATGCACAATTTCATGGTGCGCTTTTTTGCAGATAACAAATTTGTAGGCGACTTGGAAATACATCACGACTCTGATTTTACTTCCTTTGATTTTACATCAAAGAAATTTTTAAACTACTTGGATACCTTGCTTACCGCAGAAGCCCATTCAAAAATTATCAGCGAAAACGGGACTTTTAACAGCCGTGAACTTTTAGACCAAGGCTTTGGCGTTGACCTAAATGAAATGAATTTTGAACTACGCATAACAGTCCCGCCAACATCCAAAGCCCTACAACGTACTTACCTTGTAAACCGCTCATCGCCCAAAGGCAACCTGATTGAACCTGCCGTTTTTTCCTTTTACCTAAATATGAAAGGAACCGATAACATTTATTGCAGACAATACGATGAATGCGAACGAATGCCGGCTTATTTGGATTTAGATGGTGCTGCGGCAATGCATGGCTTTGTTTTAGAAGGCTCCGGCAATATACGGGAACCTAGAGAAGGGCAAGAGTTTAGCAAAAACCATGTAAGGAGAAACGATTTCCGCTTGCTCAGAGATTTTTATTCTCATCATTCTAGAATTAGCTTTGGCGATGTTGTGGCAAATACCGCCGGAATAATGCGTTATGAAACAATGGGTGGAATACGTTATGAATATGGAAAACACCTTTTTAATGTAAACCGCTATGAAATATTCGACCAACTTTATAAAATGCAGTTCTTTTTGCAAACAGCATCCCAAGTTGAAATTCGGGTTAACGGAAGAACCGTTAAGCGTTTGAATTTGCATGCCGGCTTTCACGAAATCAGCGGCTTTAGCGGAATAGAAGGCGAAAATTTTATTCAAGTCCTTTTGGTAAAACCGGATGGCTCGGTTGAAGTGATTCCTTATGAATATCAATTAGGCAATTCTCGCAACTTAGCCAAAGGAGAGGCTCGCTATTCGCTTACTGTAGGTTTTAGGCGAGAGCTTACTGTTACGGGCTATTCTTATGATTATAAAGAACAAGGCATTAGCACAGACCTTCTTTACGGATTGCTTCCTTATTTGAGCATAGGTATAAATGGGCAAGCGTCCGGATATAACCAAATGGCAGGCTTGCAAACTTTGCTCAGCATAAATAAAAGAAACTGGCTGGAATTGAGGAGCTTGGTCAATTATGAAAATACCTTGGGCAAACGTTCCGAATTCAGATACACATACAGCACAAATCCTGTTTCTTATTCATTAACGGGTTATTACCAAAGCAGATATCACAATCCCAACTTGTTTGGAACCCTTACAAGCATTATGACAAACCGTGCGGGGCTTTCTGCCTCTGCAAGCACACGCTTTTTCAAAGGAAGCGTTTCTGCAAATGCCGGGATGTCTAATCTTACCAAACACTATGGAGCTGCTCTTTCGCAAAGGCTCTTTGGAATTTCCCTTAATGCAAATGCAAGCATAAGCCAATATAAAAACGGCTGGACTCCTTATGCTTCCCTTGGGGCTATTTATTTATTTGGAATAGATAAGCATAATATAACCCTTACAAACAACACCACTATGCGTTCCAAGCCAATAGAGGACGATTATGAATGGGTAAATAGAAGCAATTTGAATTGGAATTGGACAAACGGCGGCTCCGGCAACGGAGCAAAAGCTTATTCTGCCGGCATAGGAATGCAAGACTGGGGAGAGAATATCCATTTCCGCTTAGGTGCAAGGCATAGCTACAACCGTGCTGCCCTAGCCGCAAACTACAACCTCTACAACTACGAATACGATTACTACAACCGCACTACACACTCAATAAAAGCAGATTTAGGCCTGTCCTTTATGTTTGCAGATGGGCTTTGGGCATTTGGGCGCCCGGTAAGCAGAGGCTTTATTTTAACGGGCACAAGCAAAAACCTTGAGAATTCCACGGTGCAAATAAACTATTCGGAATACCATGATGCCTCTTTTAGCGAAAACGGCTGGCTTGGCGCAGCTTACTACAACCAGATATCCAATTACAGGGCCAATCAAATAAAAATTAGCCTTATAAATGCCCCAATGGGCACTTGGCTTGAGCAAAACGCTTATTACACAATGGGTGCATATAAACAGGGCTACGCACTCCGCTTAGGCAACGATGCCAGCGCCCTTTTATGCGTAAACCTTCTAAAAGAAGGAGCTCCTTTGAGCTACACCTACGTTGTTGTAGGCGATAAAACCACCTTCACAAACAACGAGGGCACACTCTTAGTGGGGAATCTTAGCCCCGGCAAAAAATATCGCTTAAGTTTTGGAGAAAACTCCCCAATAAAAGACATAGATATAGACATCCCGGAAAATGCCGGGAACTTTATAGAGCTGCCTGATATTACGGTGGAGTATAAGTAATTTTCTTGAAATTTTTCTAAATTTGCTCACCGTGCAACGCATAGCTACAGAACAGGATTTTGAATGGATTGCCGCTATCCAAGGCGAGTGCGCTTTGCCTTTGTGGAAACCTAATTCTACTTCATGGGTTTTGGGAAGGGAGGCTTTTGCTATTTGGCAAATGGTGGGCGATGAATGCGAACTTTTATCCGTTGCAGTTGAACAAGCAAAACGAGGCAAAGGCTTGGCTAAAAGGTTAATGGAATATTGCCAAAAAAAGATTGCCGGGCAAGGAGTTAAAAGTTTTTTTTTAGAAGTTAGGGAAAATAATATTGCTGCGATTTCTCTCTATAGAAAAATTGGATATAAAAAAATCGCAGAAAGAAAAGGATATTATGCAAATGGAGAAAATGCTATTATTATGAAATTGGTTTTATGATACAGGTACAGAATTTACAGAAAAGCTTTGGTTTGCAAACCTTGTTCAGCGATGCTAACTTTCAAGTTGGCAAAGGGGAACTTATTGGGCTTGTGGGGAGGAATGGGAGCGGGAAATCCACGCTTTTCAAAATTATTCTGGGCACAGAAGGCTTTGACTCCGGCAACGTAAACATTCCTAAAAATTATTCCATTGGATATTTATCGCAACACTTGCATTTCACTCATGCTACGATTTTTGATGAGGCCTGCTCTGTGCTAAAACCAAACGAAGACGGTTGGATTGAGAGTTACAAGGTAGAATCGATTTTAAGCGGCCTTGGTTTTGACAAAAAAAGCATTGAAAAAAAATCTCCAAATATGCTCTCCGGCGGTTTTCAGATTCGTTTGAATTTGGCAAAGGCTTTGGCAGAAGAACCAAATTTGCTTTTGCTCGATGAACCTACCAACTACCTAGACATAGTTTCTGTGCGGTGGTTGCAAAGATTTTTGAGAAACTGGCCGGGTGAGTTAATGCTCATAACCCACGACCGCCGCTTTATGGATAGCGTTTGCACCCATACCCTTGGCATTCACAGAAAAAAAATGAGAAAAATTCAGGGAGGCGTTGCTAAATTGCAAGATGCAATTTTGCTGGAAGAAGAAGTGTATTTAAGAACTCTGGAAAACGATGCGGCAAAGCGGGAACATTTGCAAAAATTTGTTGAACGCTTTAGATACAAGGCATCAAAGGCAAAAGCCGTGCAGAGCAAGGTAAAAGCATTAGAGCGGCACGAACCTATGGCTAATTTGGAAAAAATAAAAAATCTTGATTTTGAATTTAATGAAACATCTTTTCCCTCAAAAAGAATGCTGAAAGTTGAGCATTTGGATTTTGGTTATGATGTAAATTTACCTTTAATTGAAGATTTGAGTTTTGAATTATATAAAGGAGACCGCCTAGCCATAATTGGCCCAAACGGAAAGGGAAAAACCACGCTTTTGAATTTGCTGGCAGGAGAGTTAAAACCCAGCAGCGGAAACATTGAAGCTCACAACAGCACGCTTATAAACTATTTTGGACAAACAAATGTAAACCGCCTGGATTTGCAAAAAACCGTGGAAGAAGAAATCCAAAGTTCCCTAGAAGACAGAGCAAGGGGAAAAGCTCGCACGCTTGCGGGAGTAATGATGTTTGAAGGCGATAACGCCTTGAAAAAAATATCTGTGCTTTCTGGCGGAGAACGTTCCAGAGTTTTGCTTGCAAAAATTTTAGGCAAACCTTGCAATTTGCTTTTGCTAGATGAACCCACAAACCATTTAGACATGGATTCTGTTGATAGTTTAATTGAGGCATTGGAAGAATTCAAAGGCTCTGCAATTTTAGTGAGCCACGATGAGGAAATTTTGCACGCCTTTGCAAAACGGTTAATCATTTTTGACGGTGGCAATGTAAGTTTTTTTGACGGCACATACCAAGATTTCTTGGAAAGGGTAGGATGGATTGACGAAACTAACGCCGTTTCTTCACGCACAACCCCAAAAACCGCAGACCGCCGCTCCCGTGCAGAACAAATCTTGCAAAAATCCCGTGCACTCCGTCCATTGGAGCAAAAAATTAAGCAAATAGAAGAGGAAATTGAGCGAAAGGAAAATTTTATTGCCGAATGCGAAAAGAATATAATAACCGCTGCCGAGCAGGGCGAAGGCTTAAAAATTGCAAAGATTTCAAAGGAAATGGAAGCTGCAAAGAATAAGATTGCAGAATTGTATGCGGAATGGGAACGGGTGAATGCGGAGTTGGAATCCTTTTTTCTACATTAGCTCCAATGTCTCATTTCATAATTCTGGACTGCATTTTTATATTCCTGCCCTTTGCGGTTTTGCTTACCGGGCTGTTTTCAAGGAAAAATTCTGTTATATTGGCTAATTCCGGCTCTGCAACCCTATTTTTGCTTTATGCCGGCTTTTCGCTCTTGGGGCTTGAAAACGGGAATTTAAACGCAAGCATATTGACATGGAAAATAAACGGCTTTGGAATTTTGATAAGGGAACTGTTACTGCTATCTTTCTTTTTGGCTTCTGTTTTGAGCAATAGCTATACTCTCAGGAACAAGCCCGAATTTTTAGGTGCCATGCTCTTTGTGGCGGTTGGCGGGATGCTTGTAGCTTCGGCTCAAGAACTTATATCCCTCTTTATAGGGCTGGAGCTTGCAACCATGCCTATGTATTTTTTGGTAGCATGGAACAGACTCTCATCTCAAGGCTCGGAAGCCGCCCTTAAATACGTTCTTATAGGTTCAATAGCTACTGCCGTGCTATTATTTGGCATGGGTTATCTATATGGCTTTGCAGGTTCGCTTTCTTACACAGACATTTATAACACGGTGCATAATACCACCGGCGCAGACTTTAAGCTATTGTTTATAGCAATACTTTTTATAGTTACAGGCGTGGGTTTCAAACTCTCGCTATTCCCATTTCACACCTGGGCACCGGATGTTTACGAGGGTGCTCCCACCCCAATAGCTGCCTATCTTTCCGTAACTTCAAAAGCAGTTGCGCTTGTATTTTTGAGCGAGCTGGTATATGGACCTTTGGAAGACTTGAGTTTTAGATTTCAGTTGATATTTTCTGCGCTTGCCATAGCAACCATATTCATAGGCAATTTGGGTGCATTAAAGCAAAGCCGGCTGCGCAGGTTTATGGCGTATAGCTCCATTGCCCAGGCAGGCTACATCCTTATAGGCTTGTGCGGTAGCGTACGCCTTGGAGAGTCTTCCTTTGTTTATTATCTGTTTCTTTACGCGTTTTCAAATTACTTAATGTTCTTTTTGATTGGTATAATAGGCAAAAATCGTCAGGAGAGTTTTGATTCCCTCAGAGGACTTTCAAAAGAAAACCCCTTGCTTGCGGTTTTATTTGCAATTAGTGCATTTAGCTTAGCCGGCATCCCGCCCCTTGCCGGGTTTATCGGTAAATGGATGGTGTTTGCCAGTGCCGCTTCTGTGGGCAATTATGTGCTTGTGGGTTTTGCTGCCATAAATAGTGTTATAGCGCTTTACTATTATTTGCAAATAGTGAAAGCAGCCTGGGTTAGCGAAGAAAACCTAAATTTACCGCCGCTTTCGCCAATTCATCTGTGGCAAAAAACAGTTCTTGGCTTTTTAGGCATAGCGGTTTTATTTTGTGGTGTTGCTCCATGGTTGCATTCATATATCTATAGTTTGGTTCAATGATGTCAAAAATAAAAGAGTTGCTATTTTGGCGTTTTAGCTTGTTTGCAGGGCTTCTTGCCCTTGCTTCAATCCTTGTTCTTTCTTATTTTTATTACCGCTTGCAAATAAACTCGCCTTTTGTTTACGAGCAAGTAATTGCCAATATTTCCGAATATAGAGTGATCAATTCCAGAATACGCCCCCTAAATGGCTTTGAACAGGTAAATTTTGAATTTGCCAAAGACAACCTGAATATACAGCAAGCTCTCATAGCATCCACTGGGGAATTGTTTTCCAATTTGAGCGAACATGGGATAAAAATTCCAAATTCGGATAATCTTAACGAGATTGAAAAAAGCATACACTTAAGAATACGCTGGCTCAATCTATGTTCAAAAGGAGAATCCTGCAATATTGAAGAGTGGAATTATGCAAATATCAGAGCATGGGAGGCCTGCGAAACCTTGCTCGCTTCTTTTTACAAACTTCTGGCAGAACAAGAAGAAATATGGTCTAAAAACCTGAGAATATTTTACATATTATCGGTAATGCTTTTATTGTCCACTTTATTCTTTGCAGCCCAAAAGAACGATTAAGCACTAATTTCAACTATTTTTGCAAAAATCTTATTTGTTAACGCGTAGGTTTCCAAGCCTTCAAAGTTCAACGTGCTAAAAATTATTTTGCCTTTTCCGTATGGAATTATTTGCAAATCAACGCCAGCTTGCAATTCGCCGTTTTTTATGGAAACCGAATGCACAAGGCTTGTTGCATTTTTAACTTCAAGCATGGAAAGGCTGGGTATAATAGCAGAGCAGGTTTTATCCAAAACTAATTTTCCAAAAAATTCGCCTGCAAGAGGGGAATCTTTTAAAATATAGTGCATGCTTGCCCCGCTGGCTCCGGAAGAATAAAAATATTCCAAAGAACAGCCAAATGGCGAGTAGCTGTTGAACAATTTGATATCTTCCGGAATAATATCAGAGATAAAGAGAATTTTCCCGCCTTTTACCGCATTTGCAATAGCTTCTAGAATGGAGTTGTCGTCCCAGGCACTGAAGGTTGCCGTGAACAATACTTGCTTTTTGCTATTTATCATTTTAAGTATTTCTGCGGAATTTTCTGCTATATCCAAAAATTCGGTTTTTGCAAGAGTGCCTTTGATATTTGGAGTATCAATTACCTCTATTGGTTCTTCCATGGAATAAATTTCCTTTCCAGAATTTGCGAGTGTTAGCTTTAAGCTGTAAGAGCCGGATTTTTGCGGGGCCTTTAGGCTTAAATCGCCGAGCGGAGCGAGGGCAAATTTTGGTGTGGAAAAATTTTTGCTCTGAGAATTTACGGAATGTCCGCTTTTGTCCAAAATTTGCACGGTTATGTTCGCTTCGCTTAGTCTCCTTTCGTTTAGCATGCTTAACTGAAAAGAAATACTTTCGTTTTTTGCAACAACTCTTTCTAAACCGCTCATAAGCAATCTGGTAGATGCGTTTATGTCTTTAATGCTCTGCTCCAAACCTTTGCTTTTTCCGGTTTCTTCTACTATCCCGCTGAGGTCGTTTTTAAAATCTGCCCACTCTTCTATAAAATAGCCGCTCACAACGGGGCTGCTTTGTAGGCATTGAATATTTTGCTCAAACCCGGATACTGCAAGTTCATTTGAATCTTTTGCAAAATGCTCTACGTTTTTCCAAATGCTGTTTGCATTTTTATCTATGAACTTTTTTATTTTTGGCACAACGGGATTATTTTTTGCATCGCCAAGTAAATTGTGGTTTTTTATGGATAGCAAAATTTTTCCGTTTTTCTTTATATCGTCTGTAAACTGCTTGTAGTTGTCTTGCAGCCAGGCATTGCCAAAGAAGGGATCCGGTATAATAAAATCATTGTCTTCTGCAATACCGTAGCGAGAGAGGAATAGGGTATAGGGAACGCCGCCAAAAATTTTAAGAACTAACAGATGAGAGGAATAAGCATTTACGTTTCCGTCTGTTACGCCCATTATTTTTCCGGTCGCATTGAAAGTTTTTTCGTGCCCGTGTTTGAAATTTTGGTCGTTGTCTATTGAAACATTGTTTATGTTGCTTATCGCTGGGTGGCAGCTTTCCAAGGTATCTATGCGGCTCAATAATTTTGCGCCATTCTCTAAGATTAACCTGCCGTTGTCTGAACCTAAAATCCATAGGGCTAGGGAAGGGTGGTTTGCGCCTTCGCATATTATTTCCGGGGCTATGGCTTTTATGGCTTCTAAGCCCATTTTGCTGGATTGCTCGTCGCATATAGGGAATTCCTGAAATACCAAGATTCCCAGCTTGTCGCATATATCAAGGGCTTTTATGTTAAACGGAGCACCACCGGTGCGAACTGCGTTAAAACCTAGTTCTTTGATGCTTTTCAAATCTTTTTCAATAACGGCATCTCTGCGTTGGCTGTAAACTATTCCCTGTATTTTAATTATGGAATCGTTCAAAAAGAAATCGCCTTGTTTGCAGTCAAACTTTTTGAAACCAAAATTTGATACCCTGCTATTTGAACCTTCCAAGCGAACTTCCAAGGCATAGAGATTCGGTTCTTCAACAGACCATAGCCTTATGTCTTTGAATTTCAAGTGCAGGGTAGTATTTGTGTTCTCTTTTTCAAGTTTAATTTCCTTTTGCAGCAACGAAACTTCTTGTTTGGGATTGCGGACAAAAATTTTTATTTTCGCCGTATAATTTCGCGGATTATTAAAAGATAACTTTACGTTTACTTGCCCGTAGTCAGTATCAGTGGCTATTTCCATGGCAGTGAGCAAGGCTCTTTCTCCGCTTGTTATGAATACCTTGCCTGTAAGCCCTGCAAAAGGGTAGCGTTTCCAAGGCAAGCCTAGGGGCATTGTATCTACAGGGATTGGGTCTCCGCCAGCCATCAGGGCAAAGTCCCCGTTGTTTGAAGCGGTGGATACTTTTACGCACAGCAAGTTTTCACTACCTGCTTTTGTGAATTGCGAAATATCAAATTCAAAGGAGGTGCTTGCGCCAAAGTGGTCCCCTACCAATTTTCCGTTTACCCAAATAACCGCGTAAACTGCTACCTGCTCAAAATGCAAGACACATCTTTTACCCTTGCTGGAAAGCGGGAATTTCTTATAATAGAAAGCCGTTGTCTTAGAATCTTCACCCCAAATATGCGGAATATTCACACTTTTAGCTTCATCTGGAATTTCTGTAAACCAGCGACCCGCTACCCCTTTATTCTCCGGATCCCAAAGCAATTTCCAATTGCCGTTCAAATCTATTTCGCTCATGGAATAGGAATCTAGAAAAATTTTTCGGAAGTAAAGCTACTTTTTCACTGCAAACTGCTTAAATTGTCCTGTTTCTCTCACAAATCTTCCCATAAAATCTGCGGGAAGTCGTCTCCGGTTTCTGTGAAAGCACCCAAAGCACGCAAATCCGCATCCATAATCAAAATCACGGGAAGCTCAAAGCGAGCAGCATCTCTATCAATAATGCCAAAGTCTCTTAGCAAGTTCGCATTCTGGTCAAAGTAAAGCGGGAAGTGGTTCCCGGCGTACTGCCCCACAAAATCGCTTACCTTTTTGCCTTCTTGTATTATATTCTCGCCCACGTCTATCAAATAGACATACACGCCTTTCTCTTTGAGTTTGGCGGCATTCTCTTTTAAGCGAGTGAACTCAGCCGTGCAGTTTACGCACCATGTGGCGAAAAAGGAAAAAACCACTCGTTTGGCACCGAGTTTTTTCACTTCCCCAGCCAAGCCTTTTTTGCTGAGTCTGTTTTCGTTATCCGGTGCCAGTATAAAGAAGTTTGGGACTATGTCCCCTTGCAACTCCTTTGGCAACGGCGAGAGTTTTTTTGACTGCCCTGCTCCAAAAGAGAGGATGGATACTGTTAGCGTTATCGCTAGTAAGGTTGTTATTCGCATATAGGTCTCCATTGTTTGATTTTCTGTTCAATATCAGAGATAAATATAGAAAGATTTATTTTTCTACACGCACAGACAATCCAAAAACTTTTTTTTAGACTTTCTTACCCACTTTGCACTAGGTTTTTTAGCCCGTCTTTTACGAAAATCAAAGGTGATTAGGTAGCCCTCAGTTTTGTTTTAGTTTCTATATTCGTCTCAAAGGAGACTGAAAATGGCAAGAGTTCAATGCAAAATGGTAGAAGCGGGTGCCTCAAAGGCTGGTGAATGGCTGAGAAAGCACCCAAAGGGCTTGGGAGTAACTATCAATGATATGCGTGCTGTGATGAGGTTAGAGAATTGGTTAAGAGTGGTTTGAGCGGCGAAGAGCTATTGGAAAGACTTGAAAATAGGTACCCCCATAATATCCCATAAATCCTAAAAATCGGGGCCATCGGGGTTCAGACAAAAGGACTCCGCTTAATCCTTCAAACAACGAACACTGTATAAGTGGCTCTTACCTTGGTCTCTGTAGTCCGCGTCTTCGCGGCCGTAGTACATATACCTGTAGTAGGCGTTGTAGCTAATGTACTTGTACTCGCTGGCACTACTGTGCCGAAGACTTGCAAGCACCATTTATCCAATTTTTGCCCTCGGATTGACAAGCTTCCTTTGCTATCTGCACCGCCGTC
>LIUI01000104.1 GCA_001462235.1 Fibrobacteria bacterium GUT307 | reverse complement strand
TCATGATGCGATTGATGATGTGGAGTTTTTTGGGTTGGCGAGTATGCCGAATTTTATAACAAACCTTTACAATAGCGTAAATAAAACTCATCAGAATTTAACTATAGCGGGAGCTAAAGCAGAGAACGTTGCAACAAATTCTTTTTTGACTGACGGCAGTATGTGGCCGGATATTCCAACAACCGATTATTTGGAAACCGCTACCGTTCGCACGGTTCTTTTCTTGAAGGATTATAGAGATGATCACAGTGAAGGACGTCTCATTTACGAGAGTCATTATGGAAAGAATCAACATTGGCATTCAATGTGTCCAAAACTGGCTCAAATTCCAACAAACACAGATGTAAAAAAGAAAATAATAGAGCAAGCGGAAAAATGGTATTCAGAAGCTATCAAAAAGAAAAAAGAAAATAAAACCGAAGAAAGTCTTTTTGAAATAGGCAAATTATGCCATATGGTTCAAGACAGTTTTGTTTTAGCTCATTGTTGGCGCAGATATATTGGCGATGAAAAATTTGTAGTAAAAGAAAAAATTGAAAAAGAAGATAACGGAAAAATCTGGACTTTTCAGGATTATAAAGTTCAAGATGACAGTTACCATGCTCTAGCAGATTGCCCTACGCAAAAATTTGATATTCAAACTATAGGTTACAAGAGTGCAGAAAATGCCACGAAAGAAATTATGGCAAGATATGCTAGAAATTTGGCATGGCATGAATCTTTTTCTGCAATAAACCCACTGAGAGATTATTTAAGCAAGATATACGAAATATGTAGCGGCAGAGAAAATTCGCCAAGTGGCGGAACTCATCATTGGTTCAAAAAAAAGAACCAATTTTCAAAGGAAAATATTCAAAATCTCTTAACAAAATTCAGTGAGGAAATAAAAGAATGTTAGAAAAACTCAAAAAAGAACATAAAACTTTTGTTCGTGCATTTTGGCTTTCATGGGCCATATACTTTGCCATTTTTTTAGTTTCTTGTTTTTATTATTATTCTTTTTTACATAATAAGTGAGGTAATTATTATGCATCCTATGAAATTTAGCATACCAGAATTCTTTATGTTTGCTTTTGCAGCAGCTTTAATTACTTTTATAGTAGTTTATTTAGTAATATGGATTGTAACTGTAATATGTTTATTATTCAAAAAAAGAACATGGAAAGGTGGTGCCCATGCTTTTTATATTACCTTAATAGTCTTGTTTGCAAATAATATATTCGCATTTATTACTGGCTTAATTATTATTCTTTTTGACAAAGAGCTTCTTCCATTTGAAGGAGCTATTGTATATCTAATTGCCGCAGGAACCACGCCTTTTTTCATAATATTATTATTAACATGGCTTTCCATAAAGGCGCGAGATCGGCGCAGGAGTGTTAAGAAAGAGGAATTGGAAATAGGAAAAACGGGGGAAGATTGGCTAAGATAACGGTTTTGGAAACAGAGATAAGCATTATACAGATAGACAGAGAGGACTATATATGCCTTACCGATATGCTTAAAGCAAAGGATGGAGATTTTTTTGTCACCGACTGGTTGAGAAACCGAAATACGCTTGAATATATCGGTATTTGGGAGCAAATCAATAATCCAACTTTTAATTATGGCGAATTCGCCACAATTAAAATGACACAAAATGGCAAATTTCCCTTTTTCCCCTTGACAAGCCCTCAAAATATTTCTACATTTACGTTCATGATGCATAACACCCTAAATCCGGCAAAAGGAGTTTGCAGTGCAGGCCAAGCCTTGCACCCGTAACTTTTGTCATAAGTATGTCATAGAAACAAGTATATACGCATTCACATATTTTTCGCAAATAAATTCAGACTTTTCCCTTAAAACCCCTCAACAAGGAGTTCATTATGAATAGTACCAAGCTAGGTTTCAAAAACCTTCTTCCCATCCTCTTTATCCTCTTAATCGGAGGTATCGGGGTCCAGTCACTCACTTCCTGCTCGTCCGGCAAGGACGACGACACTCCTCCCGGCAGCGGCTCCGCCGACGACCCCAATACGGCAACGTATACAGGCACAGACGGCGGCACAGCCTACACGCTGAAAATCACCAAAGGCACCGGCAACCCCGTAACGCCCCCGGGCGGCGGGAATAGCACCCTTAACGGAACATGGGTCAATTCAGCAGAAGGATTAAAATTGGTTCTGGATAATGGCAGCTTTACAATGTCAGAAAACGACATTGAAAAAATAAAAGGAACATATTCCCCCAGCGGGAGCAATTTGAATTTGACTCCTACTCAAGTCAGCGGAGCCGGATTGGGGAGCGATGCCTCAACTTTTGGGCTTTCTGCAACCCAATGGTATTCAAAAGAGCAGTTAAGGGCAGCCATAATACAAACCATAGTTAATCTCGGATATAGCCAATCTGAGGCGGAAGCCGTGTATAATGAGACTCCAACGTTGTCAGGAGCCGTTAATGAATTGTTTGCCCCTCAAACGGGACAATATACGCTGAACAGCAATACTCTGACGCTAACAGCTTGGGGTGGGACTTCCACCCTCACGAGAAGCGGAGTCGCATTGCGGTCGATACCTGATGCGTATTCCGCGCTCTATGCGGCACAAGTTGGGGACGGCTATTTATTGAATGTAACATCAGGCGGCACAACCAGAGCAAGCAGCGGCACGGTAACAACAACAGCGGCAAGTACACTGACACTTACGCCAACTGGGGGAACAACAGCATTTAACGTAACCGTAAATACAACAGGAGGCATTACCAGCATTAATGGACCTATCACTTTTGACAATGGCGAAACGATAACAGTCAATTCAGCGGTAACGCCCGGCACTGGCGGTGGAGACGGCAAATCATCGTCCAGCGGAGGAGGCGGTTCCTGCAATCTCAACGGAAGAAGCGTAACAATAGGCACCCAAGTTTGGATGGCGGAGAATTTGAATTGCGATGTAAGTGGCAGCAAGTGTTATGATGATGACCCTGCCAATTGCGCAAAATACGGCCGTTTGTATGATTGGGAAACGGCTAAGACGGTTTGCCCTTCCGGTTGGCATTTGCCAAGCAATGATGACTGGAATGAGTTGCTCCGCTGGGTGGATGAGCGTAATGGTAATGGCAACTATGGCTATGGCGATGGCGGTGGTTGTATTTATGGCAGCTATAAAGCGGGCAGGTACCTTAAAGTGTCCAGCGGCTGGTTCTCCGACGGCAATGGGACGGACGAATACGGTTTTTCCGCCCTCCCGGGTGGCGGAGACGGCTACAATGAAAATGCCGGCGAACGCGGCTACTGGTGGAGTTCCTCAAAGAGCGACATCCGCGGCGACCATGCTTGCGGCTTGGAAATGAGCTACAAAAACGAGCACGTCGTCGGGAGCCACGAATATAAGTCGTCAAGCTTCTCTGTGCGTTGCGTTCAGGATTGAGGAGGGTTAAAAAATGACAAAAAGAATTATGTTTTGTTTGGTGCTTGCAATGTTGGTTGCAGGCAGTGTTTTCGCGCAGGGAAAAAAGTCGGGTGCATCAGTGAGCAATAATGCCATAACAATGGACATGATCCCCCTTTTCGCGGGATTCATAGAGAGCGACAGCGATGCGAAAACTTTCTATTTCCGCATGGCCTTCGCTTATGAGCGGCTGATAGCACCTGGCTTCAGTATCGGAGCAGAACTCAATTTGCATCCCGGTAAATTTTATGATGAGGGTTACATGTATTTCAGCCTGGCCGCTGCCGGCCGTGCTTACACCATATCCGAGCAGATGGAAAAATTCTTCGTCGGTGCAAAGCTGGGGTTTGAAATACTGTCGATAGGCGAAACTTCTGCCAGCCCTCAGATTGGTCTTATTGTGGGCTGGAGAGAAATGTTTGGGAAACTGTTTTTCGTTGAGCCTTCAATGTCGTACACATATTCTATGCTCTATGGAGAATCAGGCAGCTTGCCGGGACTTGGCAACGTTTCTTCATCCGGCAAGTCTTCTGACTGGGAGGGTGGCTTACGCATAGGCGTTACGTTCTAACAAAATAAAAGCCAACGGTGCCTGGCACCGTGTGGTTTACATAGGGTTTGAAGTCAAAAAATCCAGAGCATTTATGGTTTTTATGCCGTTATCGTTGCTTGTGCCGCGGTCCATGGTTAAATTCATATATATATGCCGGGCTTTCCAAATAAAGACCGGTTTTTTTGTTTTCCAGCTTCTCGGCTATTGAAGAATTGTAAAATTTTGCGAGTTTCTGCTATGCTGTAGAAACAACCTGCTGTCTGCCATTTGTTATAATTTTCAAATTTCCGGTGGAGATACGATTTCCACAGGAAACACGGATTCCATGGCATTTACAAGCGAAACCATACGTCTGGTTTTTAATTTCACAAGATGAGTAAAATTCCAACTCAATAAAATTCCAATTTCATTTAATGCCGCTATAGCAACATGCAAAGCATCATCAAAATATTTCTCCGGAAAAATTCCATGTTTTATATAAATACCCGCCAAGCGTTTAGCATCTTCTGTTGCTGGCAATACATTAAAATTTGACACGGCAGATAGCAATGAATTTTTCAAAGGCTCTGCCGTTCTTTGCAATTCTTCCAATACTAGCTCTGATATATATACACCACTGATTTCTTTGTCATTTAATTTTAACCAAGCCTGCTCGGTTGCAAACTTTCGTTCAGGTGTTCTTTCGTCAAATAAGGCACTTATGACAGAAGTGTCTAAATAGATTTTATTTATCACCTAAACCGCCAAGCATAAATTTTTATTGGAATATGTTTTCAAAGCACGCATGACGTGCAATTCCCGCAGCATTATGTCATTTGGAAATTCATCTTTCGCCTCTTGCTCAAAAGATTTTACCACCTCAGAGCTTATGCTCAGAGAATTCGCAAATGAAATATAATCAAACATATTCATACAAGCAAATATAGAAATTATGCTGGAAATGTTGACGTTTTAAAAAAAATAAAAAAAAAATAAAAAAAATTCACTTTTTTTGAACTTTTTTGCTCTGAAACGCGTCTAAGTATATATAGACAGGAGCAAACATGAATTCTTTGCCATTATGGAAAAAAGCCATCCTCGCCGGCCCGGACTCTTTTGGGGTAATGCCGGCGGATTTTTCGCCCGAGCTGCCATTGGCGGCTAAAAATACGTTGGCAGAAAAGGAAAATTTGAAAAGCGAGGAAAAAGCCACGCTTTACTA
>LIUI01000103.1 GCA_001462235.1 Fibrobacteria bacterium GUT307 | reverse complement strand
AATTTTATCTGTCGAAGTCAGGTGGGGGAATTGTGAAAATGTACCATAATCAAACCACAGGCTTAAAAACGTATTTTTTAGAATTTAAGGTAATCAGATAGTGAGCCTGTTGTTGTTTACTATATTCAAAGTTGAAGGAGATTGAAAATGTCAGGAGTTTTGCTTTTTGAATATCAAATTTCCACTCCACGTGCTAATTTTTATAACATCACGCCGAAAGTCCGTGAAGCTATTGCCAAGAGCGGCGTGGCAAATAGAAATTCAAAGATTTTGTTGACGGGGTGAGGTAGAGGCTGCCTTTCTCTTATGCTCGTTTAGTTCTGCTTTGCGAACCCGCAATATGTTTGGCGTAACTTCTACACATTCGTCTTCGTTTATAAATGTAACGCATTCTTCTAAGCTCATTTTGCGGTATGGAGTAAGCAGAATATTATCGTCGCTGCCAGAGGCCCGCATATTGGTTAAATGCTTGGATTTTATCACATTTACAATTATGTCTATATCTCGGTTGTGTTCGCCTATAATCATTCCGGCGTAAACTTCTGTGCCCGGAGGGATAATCATGTAGCCGCGTTCTTCTAATTTCCACAAGGCGTAAGCACTGGCAATGCCGGGGTCTTTTGCTATTAACACACCGTTTATGCGGCTTGGAATTTCTCCTTTGTGGGGCTGGTATTCAAAAAACAAAGATTGCGAAACTGCATAGCCCTTTGAGAGCGAAAGCAAAATGCTCCTTATGCCTATTAAACCTCTGCTCGGCACATTGTATTCCAAGAAAACTCGGTTATTGTCGTCTTGGAGCATATTCACCATCTCGCCTTTACGCCGCCCCAATTCCTCAATAATTGCACCGCTGAACTCCGCAGGCACTTCCACTTTGAATTGCTCAACGGGTTCCAAAATTTTTCCGTGGTCATCTTCTTTGAAAATAACATGCGGGCTGCCTATGGTAAATTCATAGCCTTCGCGCCTCATATTCTCAATGAGTATGGTTAAGTGCATAACGCCACGCCCGCTAACTTTGAATGAACTTGCTCCATCCATTTTTTCAACGAGTAATGCAGGGTCTGCCATTCTTGCACGTTCTAAACGTTCTAAAAGATGATTGCCTGTTAAAAATTTACCACCACCTTTGCCTGCTAAGGGAGATGTGTTTACGGTAAAAAGCATTGAGATTGTGGGCGGGTCTATTTGAATGCGTGGCAAGGCTTCCGGTTTATCCACAGAAGAGAGGGTATCTCCTATGTCAAAGGAATCTAAGCCGGCAAGCAGAATTATATCACCGGGGGTGGAGGTTTCTGCAGGTTGCGGGGTTATGCCCTCGTAGCGAAGGATTTTTTGAATACGCACAGAGCGGAATTTTCCGCTCGTCAATGACTGAGAAACAGACATCCCTGCTTTCCATGTTCCTCTTTGTATTCTGCCAACAGCAAGCCGCCCTAAAAAAGAAGAGTATTCCAAAGAAGCTATTTGCAATAGCGGAGTTCCTTTATGGTCTCCTTTGGGTGCAGGTATGCGTTTTAGGATCATGTCCATCAAGGGCAGTAAATTTGTATCTGCTTCGTTCATGTGCAAGCGGCAGGTTCCTTTGCGGCCACTTGCAAAAACCGTCCCGAATTCCAACTGTTCTTCGGTTGCATTTAAATCGCAAAATAAATCAAAAACCTTATTAAGTGTGCCATTCGGGTTGCAGCCGTCTCTGTCTATTTTATTTACAACCACAATGGGAATAAGCCCGAGTTCCAATGCTTTTTGCGTTACAAAACGGGTTTGTGCCATTGGGCCTTCAAAGGCATCCACCACTAGCAGAACTCCATCTACCGTGCCTAAAACCCGCTCCACCTGCCCGCCAAAATCTGCGTGCCCCGGGGTATCCACAATATTTACGCGGTAGCCTTTGTAAAAAACACTTGCATTTTTAGATAAAATGGTAATTCCGCGTTCCCGTTCCAAATCACCGGAATCCATAACTCGCTCGGCAACTTCTTCGGTTTCTCTGAATGCACCGCATTGCTTGAGAATTTGGTCAACTAATGTTGTTTTTCCGTGGTCAACGTGGGCGATTATAGCTACGTTGCGTATTTTTACTCCCATTTAAGCCAACCTTTTTTCCATGCGTATGCAAGGCCTGCTACCAGCACGGCAAAGAAAAATCCAAGGTCAATGAATACAAACCACACGGGAATTCCCAGCGTTCCGTTAACAATGCTTTGCCAATGCACAGCTATTGGAAAAAGGAACAGAGCTTCCACATCAAACACCAAGAACATAAGGGCAAAAATCACATAGCCTATCTTAAACTGCACCCGTGCATTGCCAAAAGTTTCCATTCCGCACTCATAAGCCTCAAATTTAGATTTGCCGTCTTTAGAGGCAAAACCCAAAACTTTGCCTGTTATTATAGCGGAAGCGGCGATAAATGCGCCTAAGAACAGAAATATAAGAAGTATCCAATAACCGTTATCCATAGGGTGAATGATGGGACTTGAACCCACGACAACTGGAATCACAATCCAGTACTCTAACCAACTGAGCTACATTCACCGTGAGGATGTAAATATAGAAAAAATTTCCGTGCCTGTAAAGGCATAGTTAGGAAATTAAATATTTTTGCCTCTTTATTTATACAAATCCGAGTGCGAACCGGTGCGAGTAGCAGTTAAAACTAATTGTTCTCCTTTTAATCCTCATGAGGGGGATAATAATCAATATACCATATAGGCTTAGTCCCTCCTATAGCATTCAAGTCAGTGGTCATATAAAAGTTTTCGTTTTTATCGTTAGAATATACCTCATTCCAACCTTCGGATGCGTTTATATTATAGCCGCCTCCTGTTATCTTCACAGCTTTGGAAAAATATAAATAACGTCCTCTAACACGCTCTGTGACATTTTTCCATCCTGCTCCCACTTCCCACTTTAAAATATTATAAAGCTTTCCATCATCGCCAACACCATTAACAACATTGAAGTCATAATCTCCCCATACAACCTTTACGTCCGACGGGGAAACAGATTTATCACCGGAAAGTTCCGTTGCATTATGAAAGCAAGATTCAGGTATTTCAGAAGCTAATGGCAAATTTAACGATAACATTCCATTTACAATTTCACCTACGTCTATATATTTATTACCTTCATTTCCGCATCTTACCTCCATTTTCACGGTTCCGTTTCCATTCCATTTTTCTCCCGTGCAACCACCATCATTGCAAGTTATTTCGGTATATATCGTATCTACCGTAACGTTATTGACACTTCCACCACCTCCTCCGCCACTACCATCGTCTTTATCGTCAGACGAGCAGGAAAAGGTGAATGCCAAAGCAAGCGCAACGCTTGCCGCCAATGCGAATCTTGAGATTGTTTTGCTCATAAAAACTCCTTTTTCCCGTTTTTGTTTACCCTGCCAAACCCTTGGGAATACGGGGCTGGGGGATTGCTTAATCTTGAATGCATCGAACAGAAATTAAGCTAGACTTACCGCCGTCGAGCCAATCGGCACTCCAGTTGCTGTAGTGCATGACCCGGCGGTAGGCACCACTGCGAAGGCTACTTTCCGTGGAACTCCACCATCTGCCGATCCTGCCGACATCGTCGAAACTGCCATCATCTGTGTTTCCGCGGCCGCCTGGCAGAGCTGAAAAACCGTATATGTCTAAATTTTCTATGCTAGAATAAGGTTCCCAACCTGTCGACGCTTTTAAGTACCTGCCCGCTGTGGAGCTCTCGTAAGGACTTGACATGCCGCTTGTGCCGTCAACAAAACGGGACAATTTATCCCAGTCCGCATTGCTTGGTATATGCCAACCAGTAGGGCAAATGCCGCGATGCTTTGGCTGTATTTGGCTTAAGCAACTAGTAGAATTGCAATTCGACGGAAGGCTCATCGCAGTTGCCCAATCATATAAACGACCGTAGGTTTCGCAATTGGATGGCTCATCATTATAGCATTTGCTACCTTCAACCTCGTAATTCAAATTACGTGCAAACCAGGTTTGATTGCCTATAACAACTGTTTGATAAATTTCGTCACCGTAAGTTACGGGATCGCCATAAACAACACTGGGAGTAAGTGAACTAGAACTTGGCGGTGGCAGAACCGAAGAACTCGAATTTGGAGCAGAAGAACTGCTAGAATTGCCCACGCTGGACGAAGACTGATCGCCGCTAGAGGATGAGGAACTGGAAGGCGTATAGTCTTTAAGACAACGAACTGACATCAAGTAAGACTGAGGGTTGGAGACCCAGGAGGCTCCTTCACTGTTGTAGTGTATACCCTTGAAGGAACCGTGGTTTTCTCCTGCCGAGAACGTGATACTCCGCGTACTCCACCAGAAACCGCGATATCCGATATGGCTGAAGCTACCATTCCACCAGCCACCTGGCAAAGCAGAAAATCCGTAATCATCTGTGCCGTTGCCCGGTCCGCTACCTGATACGTCGCTATAATCATTCCAGCCGCTTGTTGCTTTTAGCTTCTTTCCCTCAGTATCAGCACCGCCGATATGAGTCGTCATCACTAGCCACTCTGCTGGGCTTGGCAAATGCCAGCCAGAAGGACAAATGCCTTGAACTCCGCTAGGAACAGCGATTGAGCTTTCTGAATTGTTCATAGCCGTTGCCCAATTGTAAAGTTTTCCGTATTTTACGCAGTTGCTTTCGCTATCGCCATAGCATCTGCTACCGGTAGCATTATAATTCAAATTTTCCGCCATCCAGATTTGGGTACCAATATTTACATACGCATACTTTTTGCCGTCTCGCTCATCGCAAAACTGTTTTTTCATTGTGCCGTAATGCTCAATCTCTGCTTCTGGGTCAAAACCTACACATCCACCGCCCACGCTAGACGAACTTGGCACGGCAGAGCTAAGAGAGCTACTACTTAGAATAACGCTTGACGAAAAAGTACCATCCCAATTCCAGCTACCGCTATCGCCATCGCCAGACGAGCAAGAAAGTGTGAACGCCAAGGCAAGCGCAACGCTTGCCGCCAATGCAAATTTTGAGACTGTTTTACTCATAAAAACTCCTATTTTTCCCGCTGGTTACCTCGCCAAGCCCGCGGGAATACAATGCTTGGAAGATTTTCGCACTTAATCTTTCAGACAACGGACAGAAAACAAGAACATCTTATCATAGCCATTCCAGCCTACGTCATCATCGTAGCCCATGAGCTGGATATAGTGGGTATCGTCAAGGCTATCGTAGTTACTGGAACTCCACCAGCCACCAGTGTCACCGACCCAGTAAAAGGAGAAGCCGCCACCCGAAAAGCCGAAGCCACCAGGCATAGCGGAAAATCCATACTCATCCGTGCCATTGCCCGATACTCCGCCGTTATAACTATAATTCCAGCCATTTGTTGCTTTCAACTTTTTCCCCGCACCATTGCCCACAGTAGTAATTAACACATCCCACTCAATTTTGCTTGGCAAATGCCAGCCTTTGGGGCAAACTGTCATAGCCGTAGCCCCATCATACAAACGACCATATGTGACACAGTTGGCTTGTACTTTATCAGGCGATAATGTTTCTGTAATGAATATATCGTTATAGTAGTCCACTGTAACTGGACCGCTTTCGCCATAGCACTTACTACCTTCTACATCGCAATTCAAATTCTCTGCCATCCAGATTTGGGTGCCTATCTCTACGGTTTTAAAATCGGCACTACAAGTGTTATCGCCACTTGAAGAAGAACTCAAAATCTCCGAACTAGAACTCGGAACAGATGAACTAGAACTGGATTTTTCATCGCTGTCCTTAAGACAACGAACAGACAACTTGCCAGACTTATCGCCGCTATCCCCAAAGGCATTCTCACTGTAGTAGCCTATGTTACGGTAGTAGGCGTAGCCGCTATAGTCCTCGTGCTCGCTAGCAGTCCACCAACTGCCAGCTAAACCACCGTTGCCATCATAGTCACCATTGATGGTGGAACCATTAATGGTACCACTGCCGCCTGGCAAGGCAGAAAAACCATAGTAATCCGTGCCGTTGCCATCATTGTACCAGCCGCTTGTTGCTTTCAGTTTCTTTCCCTCGGTGCTAGTACCGCCGATGTAAGTTGTCATCACTTCCCATTCCGCTTTGCTTGGTAAATGCCAGTTAGTGGGGCAAACGGTCATAGCTACATTCCAATTGTAAAGCCTGCCGTGAGTTGTGCAGCTACCGGTAGTGAAACATACGCTACCAGTTGCGTTGTAATTCAAATTCTCCGCCATCCAAGTTTGCGAACCTATTACAACTGCTTTATAGGTTTGATTATCTCGATTATCAATTAAAAAAACGTATCCTTTCATTATACCTTCGGAACAATAATGCGTTGCGGTATTGTCTGCCGCCGTGCAACTGCCATCAACTACAGAACTGCTGGAACCGCCGTCGCTTGAAGACGAGGAATTAGAAGGCGTATCTGAACTGCTAAAATTTGTTCCAGGCAAGCCACCATCGTATTCGCCGCCACTATCATCGCCGGAGCAGGAAAGAGTGAATGCCATAGCCGCAACCACAGCCGCTAACAGAAAATCTTTTGTTTTGTTCATAACACCTCCTTTTTAAAAGAAATAGGTTAAGCCAATGCCGTATTGGTTAAAGGAAGGCACGTCGCCTTCATATCCATCTACGAGATCCGTCAAACCAATAACGCTTCTTAGGTCAATTCTAAAATGCGAAGTCGCATTAAAGCCAAGCCCCAGAGCAATGCCCAAATCTATTTTTGCTCTGTCATCAAATTCTTTAGTTTTGCTATCTGATTTTCCACCACTATATTTAACTTTCCTAGTGACTTCGTATGAAATGGGAACATCCAATTGAACTCCGATAGCCATATAAAGTGGCCCTTCATCGGGCGTAGCCTGAAGCATTGCCAAGATGCCTATAGCAAATTCACTCTCATAAATCTGTTCTTCCTTGATTTCTTGATCTTTATATTTTTCGCTATTATCATACAATCTTCTATAAAAAAAGCTCAATTCGGGGCTAAAGCTAAAGAAACTGTTTATCGGAATGTTTATAACCACTCCGCCTCCACCTCCAAGGCCTATATCAATTCCGTTTGAGCCTTCTCCGGTCAAATCGTATAAATTGGCCCCTGCTCGGACACCGAACTTTACACCTTCTTCTTCTTGAGCAAAAGAAAGAGTTGTGGCTAAAGCAACTATTGCAACTATTGAGAGTATCTTGTTCATAATGAACTCCTTTGTTTGGGGAAAAATTGAGTTTTAAGACTTTTTGCAACTAATTTATTGCAGAATTGTAATTTTCTTGTAATCTTTTCGTAATTCTCTGGGCTTAAATTTGGGCTAAAAATGAGGGTATATATACTTGTTTTGATGACATTTCCAGCATTTCGGTTACGGGTGCAAGGCTTTGCCTGCACTGCAAGCTCCGGTTACCGTATTTGTGGCGTTGTAGGACATCATGAACACAAATGTAGAAAAATAAAAAGGGCTTGTCAAGGGATTATTAGGATTTTCTGACATAGTTAGGAAATTTTTAACATCCGAAGGTTGGCCCCGAAGGGGTGAGCGAGGCTCTGGCCGAGTGAATAAAAAAATAGCGATGTTGTCAAATATTTTTCTATTTGCAGGAGATAATAGAATTATGAACCGTATTAGCAGTGATATGTTGTATTTTTTTCATTCTTGGCTTATACCAAAGATAAGCGAGGAATATGGTATTAGCGAAGAAGCGGCAATGAAGAATTTTATTTATTCGGAAACCTACAAAATGCTTTCTGATTATTCCACAAAATTATTCAGAGAATCGCCGCTTGTAATTTTTGATATGTATAAGATGGAAAAAGAAAAAGGCAATCCGCGAGAATCATCTTATATAAAAGGAGATTCCTATGTCCAATGAAATATCGTTTTTTGCGTATTTACTGGAAAAATACGCGGAATATAAAAATGAAGATACGGCTTCTCTGCTTTTAAAATGGGAAAATTCAAACTTAATGGAATACATAATGCAAATGTACCCCATGTATCACACGGAACGAATAGAAAATGCTTTCGCAGATATTGACAAGCGCAGTGTATAGGGCATAGTATTATTTTCTACAGATATTACTGCGGGAGCGGGAGGGGTTGAGCATATCTCGTTGTAGTTGCCCTTGATTTTCTTGCTCAAAAATTTTCCAGTATTTCAATAATGTCCGTAAAATTTCTGCTTTTAGCGTGTTTAAGCGGAGTGATACCTTCTTTATCCGGTAAGTTAACATCTGCACCGGCACCGACTAACAAACGCACTACTTCCGTATGCCGCTCTCCTCCGTCACCCAATATGATTGCCTCATGCAATGCGGTCCATCCTATCTTGTTAATATGATTGACACGGATATCTGTCTCTAACAGCTCTCTTATAATTTCAACATGCCCGCGGTCGGCAGCCCGAATCAAGCCGGTTCCGTTGTAACTGTCCGTACTGCGTACGTCCGCACCGGCTTTAAGGGTTTTCCTCAGCAATTCTACAAATCCATCGGACGTAGAAATCAAATAAGCACTCTGCAAGGTATCATCTTTCATATTGACATCCGCACCGGCCGCAATCAATAAATCAACAATTTCGAGATGATTCCCATAAGCAGCAGCCACAAGGGCGCATCTGCCATCCCTATCCTGCGCATGGATATAAATATCCTTCTTCAATATTGATTTTACAGTTTCAACATCCCCTTTTTCCGAGGCACTTATAAGCAGTAAATTGTCTGTCATCGCGTATTTACCTCCCATATTCCTTTCACATTACCTTGTGTGGTAATTTACAAAAAAGAAGTTGTTTGACCAAAGCCTCTAACCGAGGCTAGCCGTTCAATCTTACTATATTATTAGCTATAAAAATCAATATCCCGCCGATTATTATTTTTGCCAAGTGATTGCGTGAAAATTTCTATATTAGATTGCAAGTAAAAAGCTCACGGAGGTATTTTATGAATGTTTCTACACAAGCATATCGCACTACCTGCATCCCCCAGAAGGGAGACAGGCTTGATGATATTATACCGAGCGAATATATTGGCAGAGAACTTGAAATAATAATCTTGCCCATATTTGAAGAAAGCCAGCCCCAATACAATGAGGAAACTTTGGCTGCCATGCAAGAGGCTAGGGATATTATGAGTGGAAAGATACAAACAAAAAGATATAAAACCGCCGCAGAAATGCATGCTGATATTCTATCTGAGGAAGATGATTGATGCTTGAGCTTGAAACCACAGCAAAATACAGAAAAGACCTTAAGCTAATGCGTAAGCGAGGATTGGATTTATCTTTACTGGAAGCTATTATTGAAAAATTGAAAAAACAGGAGCAGTTGGAAGCCAAGCACCATGATCACTCGCTGAAGGGTAATTTTATCGGATTTCGGGAATGCCATATAGAACCCGATTGGCTACTTATCTACGCTATTGACAACAACAGATTGATATTGACAGCATCTCGCACAGGCTCTCACTCGGATTTGTTTAAGAAATAAATAAACGCCACAAGTACCTCAAACTCGAATTTTTCTACACCTAAACATCATAAAAACCAATATCCCGCCGTGAATGATTTGGCGTGTGGTGGCGGTGGCTAGGGTGCTACAAGAGCACCCCAACCGCTTAGTCCTGGACGCAACGAACACTAAACAACACAGCCCTAACGCAGTCGTCCCGGCAATTCCCGTAGACGACGTAGCGCATGTCCCCGTCGTAAGCGCTGCCGACGACGACGAGCCCACCGGAACTCCACCAGTAGCCGCCGTCGCCAACATTGCCGAAACTGCCATCGGAATTGCCGCTGCCACCCGGAAGGGCGGAAAAGCCGTACTTGTCCGTGCCGTTGCCACTAACATCATCATAATTGTTCCAGTTCCAGCCACTAGTTGCTTTCAGATACTTGCCTGCCGTATAGCTGTCGTAAGGACTTTCCTCACCGCTACCCTCGCCGTTATTTTGCCCATCTACCCAACGGAACAGCTTCTCCCAATCATCGTTGCTCGGAATATGCCAGCCTGCAGGGCAAATACCCTTATGCTTTGACTGTATTGAGCTTGAGCAAATACTTGAGTTGCAGCTTGGCGGAAGGCCCATAGCCGTAGCCCAGTCGTACAAGCGGCCGTATTTTGTGCAGTTGGCAGGGTCGTCGCCGTAGCATTTGCTGCCGGGCACATCGGAATTCAAATTCTTAGCCATCCAGACTTGGCTCCCGATGGTCACTGTCTGAAAGCTACCGCTAGGCGAAGAACCGCCGCCCTGGCCGCCGCCAGATGAACTGGAACCACCGCCTTGACCACCGCCAGATGAACTGGAACCACCACCATCATCATCACCGCCAGACGAGCAGGAAAATGTGAATGCCGTAGCAAGCACCAAGCCTGCCGCCAATAGAAAACTTTTAGTTTTCATAGTAAACCTCCAATTTAAGGGGAATTTGTGCTAATTTCTTATAGAATTGTAAACTCTTTGTATTTTTTTTGTAATTCTCTGGGCTTAAATTTGGGCTAAAAATGAGGGTGTATATACTTGTTCTGATGACATTTCCAGCATTTCGGTCACAGGTGCAAGGCTTGGCCTGCACTGAAAGCTCCGGTTGCCGTATTTGAAGCGGTGTACAACATCATACACGTAAATATAGATTTTTTTTGAGAGAACGTCAAAAAAAATTTCAAGTGCTGTTACAAAGCCATAATCTCGCGGCGGGAAAGACCGGTGTAACGCATGATTTTGTCTATTGCTTCACCGCCTTTTTTCATTGCCTCAGCGGTTTGAATTATGCCTTGTTTTAGGCTTCGCCTCTCGGCTTTGTCGATAGCTTCGTCTATGCCTGTATCTACCAACTCTTTCAATGTCATATCTACCTCCATGAACTCCGGGTATTTCCCGTAGAGTTCTAAATTCATTTTCAACAATCGGTGAAGAAGCATTGCTGCATCCCTGGACGTAATATAGTTATTTTGCTTGCAATTCTTTAACACTTTGTCTATCTCTATTATATAACCCTCCAACTTTCTAGACAACGCCTTCTTCTTCTCAGAATCCGTGCCTTTTTTCTCTAATTCCTTGCGTATCTTCAATATGTAAAATGGCAACAACAGAGCCATGCCCTCAAGCTCGGAAACGCTATGCTGCAATACTTTGAATGTAGGAACCTTATACACAATGGCTTTATTGTTCGGAAACCTTATCTTTACAGATACTACGTCTTTCGTTTCGCTCGACTCCCAATAAATCACCACTGGCGAGGGCATGTCTATTTGCATAAAAGACCCGTCTTCAGAGACTCTTTTTTTGTCAAATGCAGCATACATGCTGTAATTGAATATTCGCAGTATCATTTCTATATCGTCATCTATCTGGGCTTCCATGAGAAATGTGTCTGTGCCATTTTTGTGTTGTAGTGTTATTATTATGTCAGAAACTATTTTTTCCAGCTTCCCTGATTTTGGGTGTTCCTTTATGAATTCGGTAGGCTGAATTGTTACATGCGTATCTAACGGATAATTCTTTTTGTAAATCCCGTTTATCAAATGCAC